>JAYVVJ010000118.1:0-6666 GCA_043787015.1 Candidatus Saccharimonadota bacterium
GTATTAGAAACACCGGTCGCCGAAGGGTCTATATAGGATGATCCCCCGCCGCCGCCTCCACCACAATCTCCGCCCGGAGAACCCCCGCCCGATCCGCCACCATAGTAACCGCCGCCTCCGGCTGACTCAGCCCAGTTGAAACTACCAGAATGCGCAGTATTTGCCCCCAGCCCCAACGATCCCACTAAACCTGGTACTCCGTAGCCTGATGCAGCTGCTCCAGCAGCGCCACCGGCTGATTGAGTACCGCCACCGCCACCGCCAGCATTACATGAAGGCGTGCCAGATGACCCGTTGGCGCCATTTCCACCAACAGAACCGCCACCGCTACCGCCAGCATTGCTATATGACGTACCGCCACCACCACCTGCAACTAGTTTACGGTCGGATAATGCCGTTCCTCCAATTCTGATGTCTGAGGCTCCACCTCCTCCGCTTACGTATCCGTTACCCATGCCAGAATGACCTGCACCGCCTCCATTCCACCCTGCTCCGCCTCCAGCAGTGTTGCCATCGGCTCCTGCTCCTCCTACATATACATTCAATGTTTGACCAGCAGTAACTGGGTAAGTTGTTTGCACACGACCTCCATACCCTACCGAAGTACAAGAAACATAAGCTACACAATAACCAGAGCCACCAGCCATGTCTACAATAATCGAAGATACCCCTGCAGGAACAGTGTAGCTTTGAATACTACCTGTATAAGTAAAAGTTTGGGTTGCGTAACCGCCTAGCAAATAGATATACCCGTTATAAGCCACAGAACTAGCGTGGTCGGTTGTTGCAGTTAAAGAAGCTGTGGCGGTCCAAGAGCCGATGGTGCCATTTGCGTTGATTCGAGAATAATAAACAGCGGCTGACGCTGATGGACTGTCGCCACCTATCTCGTAGAGATAACCGTTATAGACAACTGAGGTGGCAGCGGAGGTAGCGGCCGGCAAAGAGGTTGTAGCGGTCCAAGAGCCAATAGTGCCGTTAGCATTGATGGGTGCGTAAGATACTGTAGCAACCGCAGCAGAAGTGAACCCACCTATCTCATAGATATAGCCGTTATAAACAGCTGAGTTAGGAAATCGGGTTGCAGTTGGTAATGAAGTGGTAGCAGTCCAAGCGCCAATCGTACCATTAGCATTAATAGGGGCATATAGTACTGTAGCGGTGTTAGTTGCGCCGTCATAACCACCTATTTCATATAGATAGCCATTGTATACGACTGAAGTTGACCTATTATTAGCTGTCGGTAAGGAAGTAGTGGCAGTCCAAGCGCCAATCGTACCATTGCCATTAATAGGGGCATATAGAACAGTATTGACGGCTACAGTACCGTTGTCCCCGCCTATCTCATAGATATAACCGTTATAAGCCACAGAACTAGCGTAATAAGTAGCAGTCGGTAATGAGGTAGTCGCTGTCCAGGAACCAATGGTACCGTTGCTATTAATCGGAGCATAGTAAACCGTATTTAGAACTGTGGCGGTGGTCGGACCACTGTTACCACCAATTTCGTAAACATAGCCGTTGTAAGTTACCGAAGTAGCCCAGTTTATAGTAGTTGGCAACGCTGTAGTAGCCGTCCATGCCCCGATACTGCCACCCGTAAGTGCTCCTCCTTTAATCTGGCCAGATGGGTAGGAGATGTTGTTGTCTTCGTTGTTGCCTAATCCGAAATCAGTAGTAGAGGTTATGACTACTGTAGGGTCAATACTAACTGGGTACTTTAGGGTTTTGAGGTTTTTGGCACTGACGGTTAGGGTTTCTCCGTTACTGCTAAGTACGAATCTAGCAGTGGCTGTCGCCTGTTTCCCATTCTTCGTTCCCCGTTCTCCGTTCTCCGTTCCAATAATAACCGGTGCAGGTATAGCGAAGACTAGGTGATCTTTCTTGGCCTTCAGTTTGGCACTCTCTAGTTTGGCGGTGTCTTCACCAAGTGCTGAACTACCATTGAATAGTGATGGGTCGGCTGAGTAGATACCTAGCTCACCACTGCCATTAGTGAGCATTCTAGCTTCTAGAGTATCTGGTAGTTTAAGGCTGTAGCTGAAAGACAGGCTGTCACCTACGAATTTCTTGAGAATAATGTCTTCTTTGAGGCCATTGTTCTTAACTGAGTAAACTATTTGCATATCTTTGTTGATTGGATAGACGATGTGGTTATCTATCTGTTTGGCGGACATACTACTGAAGTTAGGAACCATCTTGAAGGATAGACCGGTATTACTGTCGTAGTAGGTTATGCCGTCTTTAGGGTTAGTTGGCATTGATGCGGCGTAGAGGCTCTTGCTCTTGGACTTATCTCCACCGACCTTAGCCTGAAGAAGAGCTAGTGGTACTTTGTCTGGACCGACAGTAGTGCTCATAGCTTTCATACCTTCTTTGTTGAAGATGTAAGCATCAGTAGAGCTGTCGTAAGATATTTGTTTGGCTAGGTTGTCGCTAACTTTTCCAACTAGATCTGAAGTCTGAGGATTGAGCTTGTAGTACTTGTTAGTGATATATATTTCAAAGATTGGGGAGATAGCAGAGAAAAGCATTAAACAAGCTAGGGCTAGAAGACCGATGGAGTGAAGAGTACGTTCTAGGCCTTTGTAGTTACGGGGGTCTAGCCAGTGGTATGCTTGAGAACGCTGAAGATTTGAGATTAGTGATTTGAGATTTGTGATTTGAATTTTTGGCAACTTTATAGAGGAGATATTGAAATCCCTAACAGTGGATTTAACCCTGTTGATTTTGTACTTCCCCATGACCCTCACAAAGTTAACGTATACTGGTTAAGATTATAGCACTTTTACCCCTGCTAATCATTTGTAAATTTAACATTTTATATTTAACAAATTATTTCAAAATTACCATTTGTTCATTGTCATCCCAGCGAAAGCTGGGATCTACTTTTAATTGAAGCAAAACTCAGATTCTAGGGAGATTCCAGCTTTCGCTGGAATGACAACTATGGCTGTGCGTTTTGCTCAGCAATATTCTATATTCCAACTTCTATCTTCTAACTACGAGGCGATTTCGTAGTCTTTGAGCTTTTGTTTGGTAGTTTCGGTTTGCTGTTTTTGGAGATTGAGTAACTCGGCATATATACCGTCGCTCTTTGACAATTCTGCAGGAGTGCCGACTTCGTCAACTACGCCATTTCGAATTGTAACTATTTGATTTACAGATTGGATGGTGCTTAGTCGATGGGCAATGATAAGAGTGGTACGGCCTTTCATTAAACGCTCCAGTGCCTCTTGGACCATACGTTCGCTCTTGTTGTCTAGGCTGCTTGTAGCTTCGTCGAGAATTAATATCGGCGCATTCTTAAGCAAAGCTCTAGCTATGGCGATGCGCTGCTTCTGACCGCCGCTAAGTTTCAGTCCCTTTTCGCCGATTTCGCTAGCATAGCCCTTTTCGAACTTAGCGATGAATTCATCGGCGTTTGCAGCTTTGGCGGCAGCGATAACTTCTTTGCTGGTTGCTTTCGGACGACCGTAGGCAATATTATCTTGAATCGTACCGCTGAAAAGAGCTGGCTCTTGAAAAACAACCGCTACATTATCACGGAGAGACTTCTGAGTAACCTGACTGATACTTTGACCATCAATTTTGATCGATCCATTCTGTAGTTCATAGAGTCGAAGCAATAAACTAGTGATAGTCGTCTTGCCTTCACCGCTTTCGCCAACTAGCGCAGTCTTGCTGTCAGGCTGCAATTCAAAACTGATATCTTTAAGTACCGGTATGCCTGACTCATAACCAAATTCTACAGATTCAAATACCACTTTGCCTTTGCTAACTTTCAGATCTTTAGCATTGGTTTCGTCGATGATTGACGGCTCAATATCCAGTGCATCAAAGTAGTCCTTGGTATTGACCATAGCCCGCTGAGTCTGATCAACAAGGTAGCTAATACTGAAAATAGGAATTCGGATAAGTGTCGCGTATTGAACAAGTAGCACCATCGTACCGATTGAATATTTGCCTCGGGCTGTCTCGACGAAAATATATGAATATATACCAAGGAATATAAGATTGAGAACTATCCGCCTAAATGCATCTTGAGTATGCCAGTAGCGACTCTGGGGATGAGTTGTCTTGATAGTTCTGACGAAGTGTCCACTGAAAAGCGACAATTCACGCGGTTCTTGAAGAAAGCTTTTGACAACTTTAACTTGGCTGATTGCTTCAGCGAAACGGCCGCTAGCTTGATCCTGTTCCTTGTTAATATCCTTCTGATAACCTTGCCAGCGAGTACTGGTCTTGGTAGTAAGCCAGATGAAAACTGGGTAAAGAAGTGATAGCATTAGGCCGACTTGCCAAGAGAAATAGAAAACAATCGCCAGCGAAAATACCGTGCTAAAAATGAACTGCAGGAAGTTATTGCTGAGCATCTGCATATATTCAGTAATCTGCGTAATTCCGCGTGACATACGATTTATGATCGTACCTGTGAGTTCGTTATCGAAGTAACTTTGTGGCAATTTCATCAAATGCTCAAAGTATCTTTCACTCATTATTCGCCTCAGTTTCGCGCTAAATATATCGCCGATATAGCCAGCAAAATTACTGAACAAAGTTTGGCCTAGATCGGCTACGAAAATCAGAATAGCGAAGATTGCGACAAGCTTAACATTGGCCTGGCCACCGCTAAGTATCTTGGTGATCTCGTCAACTGCACCCTTGGTTAAAAGCGGTTGCAGCTGACTCATCGCCGAAATAAGTATCGTGAAGATGCCGATACTTAAGTAATATCGCCAGAGCGATTTGGTAAATTTAACTATTCTAAGTATTTGCTTCATCGTATTACAGTGTAGCGTAAGTGTTGCACTCTTGTCATCCTGAGTGAAACGAAGGATCTATAGATTCTTCACGGAGCCTGCCCTCGACCTGATTGGGGGGTTCAGAATGACAGCTAGATGCGCTCGGCTGAATATTTAGTTTTGGCTGATTCAGCGACTTTATCAAGCAAGGTATTAACTTCTTTGTCAGTTAGTGTTCGGTCATGATTGGCGATGCTGAATCTGAAAGTTATTTGCTTATTCTTTAGATCGTCTTCACGCTGATAAATATCAATAGCCGATATCGTGTTCAAACTATTATCAGGTAAATTATTGGTAAGTTCAGTAGTTACAAAACCAAGTAAATCTTGATAGCTCAAAGAGTCCTTAACCTTTAAAGTCATATCTTGGGTAACTTTAGGAAAACGAGGTAGAACTACGTACTTACTGCGTGCACTGACTAATTCACCTAAGACTTCAGTATCAACTTCGAAGCCGGCGCAGTACTTTGGCAGTTTTAATTGTCTAGATAGGCTTGGCTTAAACTCGCCGATTATGCCGAGGAACTTTCCGTCTTTGGTAGTTACCATCGCCGAACGGTTGAAATCATATGGCGCAGTCATTGAGAATTTCTTCATCTCAGCCGTGACTGGACTAAATATCAAGCCTTCGCCGGCTACTGAAGTTAAATATTTTCGAGCTTGATAATAAGCGGCACCAGACTTTTTCAATTTATCATTGGCGGCCACAACAAAGGCAGTAATATCGTAATCAGTCGGCAAACCTTCGTTATTGATTGGATGCTCGATGCTGTGGGTTTTACCTAGTTCAAAGATTGCGAACTCATCATAACCAGCCTTGATATTGGCATGAACTTTATCAAGTAGGCTAGGTATTAGGCTGATGCGGTAATACTGCAAATCAGGGCTTAGAGCGTTACTTAGCTGATAAGCCTTGGCCTTGTCTTGGCCAACTTTTTCAAGCAGGTTGCCGTGAACGAAACTGTAAGTCAAAACTTCATTGGCTCCGTACTTAGCTAAAGCTGTGCGAATAACCGATTTTGTATTTAATAATTTATCGCTAGAAGCTGGAGTTAAATCACGAATTGGCAGATGAAGCGGTAATTTATCGTAGCCATAGAGTCTACCGACTTCTTCAACAATATCTTCAGCAATTTCGATATCAGTTCGCCAGAAAGGTGCTGCAATGGTCAATTCACTGCCCTTTAGCACTGCATTGAATTCAACGTTTTCTAAGATTGTTTTAATGTCAGTAGGTTTTAAATCTAAGCCGAGTCTGGCATTGATGAATTCTGCGGCTACAGTTACTGGCGCGAACAAAGAACCGCTACTATTCACTGACTTGGCTAAGTGATTATCGTCAATAATTTTTCCAGTAATTTTTGCTCCGCTAAGTGCAGATATTTCCTCAGCCGCTTTAAGAGCCACGGCTAGATTTTGCAATGGACTTTGTCCCTTGTTGAATCTGGTGACAGCATCTGTAAATAGACCATGAGTCATGCTGGTGCGGCGAATCGAATACATGTCGAAATTGGCGACTTCCAAGATAATATTCTTGGTGTCAACGTCAACTTCTGTGTCACTTCCGCCTATAACTCCACCAACGCCGATTATCTGCTTATCAGTAGCGATCATGATGGCTTCATTACGTGGTTCGATGGTCTTACCGTTTAGTAAAGCGATCTTTTCAGCCTTTTTTGGATGACGCACGACGATGGTTGGACCATCGCTGCCACTGACAGCCTTAACCTTGTCATAGTCATAAGCGTGCAGAGGTTGGCCGGTAAGTATCATGTAATAATTCGTAATATCGACGACGTTGTTGATAGTTTTAATGCCGTGTCTCGACAGAATGGATTGTAGCCAAATCGGGCTAGCTTTCA
>JAYVVJ010000119.1:0-6639 GCA_043787015.1 Candidatus Saccharimonadota bacterium
CGTCTTCAGGAAAAGATCGAAGCTCTGCTTTCAAAAGCCCTTGCTACTAGGGTTTAGGATACAGGGGACAGGGGACAAGGTGTTAGGATGAGATTATTGGAGTTTCCTATCCCCTAAACCCTATACCCTGACCCCTAACTAATGTATAGTTAGAGTTAAGTTAATCGGGAAAGTCTATGTTTACAGCTTTTATAGTTCAGCCGCTTTTCAATCTGTTAACCATTATTTATGCACTAATACCTGGGCATAACTTCGGCCTTGCTCTTATCATCTTCACGATAATAATTAGGCTTTGTCTCTATCCTTTGCTCAAGAAGCAGCTTCATCAATCCAAGGCTATGCGCCTTCTCCAACCTGACATTAAAAAAATCAAAGCCGCTACCAAGGGCAATCGTCAGAAAGAATCAGTGATGCTAATGGAGCTGTATAAGGAAAAGGGCATTAATCCCCTTGCTATGTTCCCTGTGCTGATTCTCAACTTGATAGTTTTACTAGGTCTATATAGCGGATTAACTCGACTCGTACAGGATCCGCACAACCTTGTTACATTCGCCTATCCGTTTGTTCAGGATATGAGCTGGATTCAAAATCTATCGACTAATATTAAGCTTTTTGATAACACCCTATTTGGCGCCATAAACCTAGGGCAGAGTGCTATCAGCAAGGCCGGCGGAATCTACTGGCCAGCAATGCTACTTGTAGTAGGTAGTGCCCTTGCTCAGTTCTTCCAGGCTAAACAGATCATGCCTACTTCTAAAGATCAACGCGGCCTTCGTGCCATCCTCAAAGAAGCCGGCCAGGGCAAGCAAGCTGACCAGTCTGATATAACAGCAGCTGTCGGCAACACCACGAAGTACTTAATCCCGTTCATGGTCTTCGTGTTCACAGTTGGTTTGCCAGCCGCCCTAAGCCTTTACTGGTTAACAGGCGCTATCGTAGCCATAATCCAGCAAGCTATTATCCTAGGCAGGGACGAGACTGAGATGGAAGCCATAGCAGATAAACCTAGCCGCGATCTGAAGAGCATACCTGAGGCAGAAGTCGTAACCACTCCAAAACAGCAATCTACAAAAACCTCTTCCAAAAAAAGTAAGAAAAATAAGAAGAGAAAGAGGTGAACCATGCATCCTATCAACGAGTCAATGGAAGAAGCGATTCAGTACGGTAAGAAGTACATAGAAGACCTATTATCATTTTTCGGTCTTAATACAGATGTTTATGCGACCAGCGACGATGAAGTGATACAACTAAGCGTACCTAGTACCCATATGAATGGCTTTCTCATCGGTCATAACGGTGAGAATATGCGTTCTCTGCAATATCTAACCAGCACTGCTCTTAAGAATAACTATTTCGCTCACACTAGAGTAAATGTCGACATTGCTGATTACAAAAAGCAGCGTGCTGAACGGCTTCGTGAACACGCTGTAGAATGGGTCAAACACGTTCGTGATTCTGGTATCCCAATGGATCTTGAACCGATGAATGCTGCCGATCGCCGCGTCGTCCACCAATTAGCCGCCGAATACAGCCTTACAAGCGATTCTGTCGGTGATGGCCGTGACCGCCACATCATCTTGAAGCCTGCTACCGACCAAGCGCCTGCTCCCGTCGAAACAGTCGAACCCGAAACTCCTGAATCCACCAAGTAGTAGCCTGTCATCCTCGCGAACGCGGGGATCCAGAAAAACCTCGTCATCCCAGCGAAGGCTGGGATCCAAACCTATCCATGCGCTGGCGGCGCACTCTTTCACTGTTACTTTTTGTATGGCCAAAAAGTAACCAAAAAACCACCGACATCACTCCGTCATGACTATTTGTTGTAATAACCGAGCTTGCCCCTGGGAACTCCTCGGCACAGTGCTAACAGCACTATGCCTTCGTCAGACAACTCGAGGAAGCCAAGCCCGCTTGGTTCCCACAACATCTAATCAGGGCTGCGCTCCAGGCCGGGAGAAGCGCCATGGATGCTGAGCGAATGCTCAGCTAGATTTGTCATCCTCGCGAACGCGGGGATCCAGAAAAATGTTTATGTCTGGATTCCCGATCAGGTCGAGAATGACAGATCAAAATGTGAAACCTTTCCTGTCTGATAAATGATAATTTTAGTAATAATTTGTTAAATAGAAAATACTAGTCAAGCGTTAAACAGCTAGATTATTTTTTCGGAAGAGCTAGTAATTCGTGGAGATGACTATTGTACATGGAGATCATTCGCATTTTGCCAAGTTCCTCGCGGCGTTCAAGAGGGAAGCCGATCTCGTGTCTCTTATCGAAGGCTTCTTGCCAACGTGTGGCGATTTCTTCAGGATCACGGCCAGTTAAGAAGCCATGAGTCCCAACCATACTCGGAGCATCACCAACCGGCGTAGATACTGTAACTCCAAGACCTGCAGCCTGAGCTTCGCTGATACACAAAGGACGTGACTCGGTCATGGAAGTTAATGCCAGCACATCACAGGCGGCATAAATACCTGGCAAGTCTTTACGCAGACCTAGGGCATGTAAGCGCTTCTTAGAAGCTTCGTTTCCACCAAACGTATCTTCTATAAGCTTTGCGATTGATGGATTATCTAGGGTAAGACCAGTACCAACCATCAATACGTGGCCGTTATAGCTATCTTCAAGGAATTTCTGGGCACTTTCCATGAATAGTGGAATATCCTTTTCAGGACTGTCACGGGCGATTAATAATACAGCAGGGGCTTCAGCTTCGATATTTAATTCAGCACGAATCCTTTTACGTTCAGTTTCAGATGGAACGAAACGCTCAGTGTCTATGCCGTTATAAATAACTGTAATATTTCCTGGATTAATGCCTCTTTTTGCGTAAGCTTCTTTAGAAGCATCTCCATCTACTGTACAACCCACGATGTTGCCATTTTTTATTCCAAACAAAAGATCCTGAATCTGACGATCGGTTTTAAATTCACCAGATCGGTAAAGATTGACCATGATTGGGGGTAGAACATCAGTATCTAGTAAGTTAAGAGCACCGACAGGGTATTCCTCAAGAGTTGTAAGCGCATCCTTGCCCTTGGCAAAAGACGTGATTTGTTCAAGGTCTTTCTCGGTATAAGTTTGTAATATGCCGTTATCCGGGTCTAGTTTATCTAGCGACTCAACAGGGATACCGTCCCTAACAAAATTATTAAAATACTGGTCACCGGTCATTGGCTGATCTATGCCATCTCGAACGATGTGGTTATTTAGAGCAAGTACCCCTAGATTATGACCGTGGTTATTGTGAAGTCCACGCATTGCTTCACTCCAAACGCCTGTCGCGCCTTCAGCGATGAAAGCGTTGACTACGCCGCCAACTTTTATAGGAGATTCGTTACTATTTGACATAAAGTGATTGTATCACAAAACAGATGATAAATCAATACTTTATGACACCAAAAAGCTTATTTTACAACCATAACCGATTTGTATATGTCTAAAGTTTGCTCGGCCATGCGTTGCCAGGAGTACAGGGTTGTTCTCTGTTTTCCGTTGTCGGTCAGCTGTTCTCGGAGGGCAGGGTCAGTTAGAACTTCATTTATAGATTTGACCATGGCATCTACATCTTGTGGATCGAAGTAGTGAGCGGCTTCGCCGTAGATTTCTGGTAAGCAAGTGGCGTTGCTGCTGACGACAGGCGCGCCATGGATCATGGCTTCTAGACCGGGTAGGCCGAAACCTTCGCTGAGTGAAGGGAAGACATAGGCCTGACAGTTCTCGTACAGCCACCTTAGCTGACCTTCGCTGACAAAGTCGGTAAAGATTACGTTCTCGATGCCGCGATCGACTACGCCTTGCTCTACGCGCTGATAATTAGCATCTTTCTTGCCAGCTAGTACCAGTTTTAGATCAGGATTGTCTTTTTGGAGCAAGACAAACGCCTCAATTAATCTTTCTAGGTTTTTGTGAGGCGTCGGCCTGCCAATATACATAATAAATTTTGCGCCTTCAAGTCCGCTGACTACTTCTGGTTTCTCGGTAATTGGGTCAGCTGATTCGTAAGTGACGTTGATCTTATTAGGATTGATTCCAGTGAAGTTAATTAGATCATTTTTCACGAACTCCGAAGGGGTGATAATGGCCAAAGACTTACGCGCCGCACGTTTAATAACCTGTTTGTAGACCTGTTGCTTGGCCTTAAGAACGTAAAGGTTTTTGTCAGGATTTAGGAAGCGCACAGTAGTCAGGTCATGAATAGTGGTTACGGCCTTGCCCTTATAGAGAACTGGCTGCTGAACCATGCCGAAGTGCACCAGATCTGCCCCAATCTCATCAAGTTGTTTCTTGAAACCGAGCTGTTCGTCAAAAGTGAATTCCTTGTGCGGGCATGCAACAGCCACGAACTTGGGATTACTAGGCTGCCACCCAGCAACATCCTTGGGCTTCAAAAGCACGACGTAATCATTCTCGGTATCAATCTTCTGTAAGTAATGGAGTAACCTCTCAATATACCGACCAGTGCTAGTCCTCAACTCACGAGCATCAATAACAATTTTCTTCATCTAACTTAGTCCCAACACTTCTACATACCCTTTTGCAATATTTGATAACTTAACGTCGTTAGTAAATAGGCTCTTGCTCCGATACTCTAGGCAGCTAGCTAGGTGTATAGCGTCACCAATTGTGAGTTTGTGTAGCCGCTGTAGTTCAGCCGCTCGTAACGCAATATTTTTCGTAACATCTATAAAAGTAAGGCCTGGCATAGTCTCGAGACTGCTAAAGGCGGCGTTGTCTGGTGTCCCAGCTAAAAATTCTGTAATAGTTATTGACGAGGTTACTAGGCTACGACCGGCATCTTGAAATGCAGTAAGCTTGGCCGCGACTTTTTGACCGAAGTTATCGGTACCCTCCAGTAAGTAGACAATAATATTTGTGTCAATATAGACCACAGTCTTAACGCCAATCCTCACGCAGCTTACGGATGCGAGCTACAGGTTCAACCACACCAGGCTTAATTATTCCAAGCAAATCATAATAAGAAGGTGCTTTTCTTAGCACTACTTCGTCTTTGGTCAGGCGTGCGATGATAAGCTGATCACCGCCAGAAAGACGCAGCTTAGCGCGGACTAACTTCGGAATAACAACCTGATTCTTACTGGATATTGTTATTGTTTTCATAACTTTACTTTAGCAAATAGTAAAGCAAAAGTCAAACGTAAAGGGCTCTGGTCCGAAGTTCCCGCGCGTCTATAGCGATTTTCATATTACTTAACCACCTTCTCGATCTGGTCATATAAGTCTGTGGTGACTTTTTCCCAAGAGAAATCCTTCAGACGTTCATTGCCCTTTGCGACAAGACCGTCTCGAAGATTTTTATCATTTAAGAGCTGCTGTAGTTTGTTGGCAATGTCTTCAGGGCTATTTGGATCGCAATAAAGCGCCGAGTCCTCCGCGACTTCTTTGAGAGCAGCGATATCGCTGGCCAGTACCGGTGTCTGGTAGGTCATAGCCTCGAGCAGGGGCATGCCAAAGCCTTCGTAATGTGATGGCAGAACAAATACAGCTGCTTTCATATAGAGGGCTGAGCGCTGTTCGTCAGTGACATAACCAGTTTGATAAATTTTACTTCCAGATTCACGCAAAGACTTAATCTTGTTCAGTATCTCATCGTCTTGCCAACCACTGCCACCGGCCAAAACTAGGCCATATTTATTCCTGGTAGCGTCAGGCAGAAGAGAGTAGGCATTCAATAGACCAACTAGATTCTTACGAGGTTCAATATTGCCCAAGAACAGAATAAAAGACCCGATAATGCCCAACTCTTTTATCGCAGCATCAGCCTTAGATTCAGATATTTTCAATAATCCGACAGGCGGTATGTGTTCGACCAAGATCGGCTTGTTTAAGTCCCCATACTCCTTAACAATGCCGGCCTTAGACGATTCAGAAATTGTGAGCACAAAAGCCGCTCGCTTGATAGTCGGTCTAACCAGTTTATGCAGATCATTCCTAGCGATTGGGCTGACATATTGAGGAAAATCGATATATGTAACGTCATGAATTACTGGCGCGCTTGGTGTATTAAACAAGCTAGGCCAGCCAACAAAACCGGGGAATAAATGAAAATCACCACGTTCTTTGGTGAATATCTCAAATGGTAACCAAAAACCGAGACGTCTCAACATATTAAAAATCTTGCCAGGTACAAACACGGTGCGCCGATAACGAATATTAGCGGCTTTAGGCAGATTGGCAGTAGACTTTTTGCCTAGGAAATCGAAGTAATGACCGACTAGCTCAAGTTCGCTAGGATAATTCTTAGCCAGCTCACTAATAACTCCTTGGGTGTATTTACCAACACCAGAAATATTGCCATTCACCAAAGGCCCAGCATCGAACAAGATTTTTATCTTTTTAGCCATAAAGCGGTATGAACCTTTGCTTAATGATGGTCGCGAAGTCGAACTTTGTCGAATAATCAATTCTGGCTTGAGAGCCTAGCTTTTTCCTCATGACCGCATCAGAGCCTAAGACACGCATCGCTTTAACTAGTGCGTCAACGTCTTTGACAGGGAATAGCAATCCGTTGCCAGCATTAACTAGTTCGGGGTTGCCACCGACATTGCTAGCAATCATTGGCTTGCCGAGCATGGCAGCTTCAGCTAGAGCTAGACTGAAACCTTCATGATGAGTTGG
>JAYVVJ010000120.1:0-2793 GCA_043787015.1 Candidatus Saccharimonadota bacterium
GCATGTCTAGACTGCCAGCTGTAACCGGCCTTTCAATTCTTATTACACTATCGTTAGTTTCTGAAGACATTTGCATTATAATAACATAAATTAATGAAAAAAGCTAATGTTTTGTGATGCTGCTGGTGAGGGCTTCAAATGGGAGTTTTGGGTTCTGAAGATAAAATACTGCGGCATAGGGGGCAATTTGGTTGGTGACGAAGCTAGATTTAGTGGTACTTACCTGCCCATTAACAGATACATATACCGTATCCTGGTGGCGAACTATGATGGCTGGTTTGAATGCTGTGGTGAAATTATGCAGTACTTCAACGGCCCTAAGTAGATCCATGATAGAAGTGAATGCTTGTGGGAATTTGGCACCAATCGCTAATTTCTGTAATTGAGCCATCTCTAAGACTAGTAATGTGTTAGGCCTTGAGAGTAGTTTTTGGGGCTGTTTTAGGAAGTAATTTAGGCAATCTCCGGTCAGTGTTAGTTGCCCCGAATATTTAGCAAGAAAAGATTCCAAAACTATGGCCGTTTCGCTGTTTTGACCGAAATCTCCGGCAAGCAAAACGCCATCTGACCAACTAGATAATTCCAAAGATTCGGCAATCGACTTTTGGCTGAAACTACCGCTAGGTGTGCTGGGAGCATACTCACCTGCTTCGAAAACGCGTCCGACAGTTGATTTTAGACTATCTGGCAGTAATACTCGGGCTGTACCAACTCCAGCATCGGTTGCGAAAGAGTAGGCTTCAGCGGGTGCTGAAAACCCGTGGGCATTGCCGCCGATTATGCCTAGTTTACCGGCCGTAGCGCGGTTCTCTGGCCTGCTCCAAAGCAAGTCGGGAAATAGTGGCTCATCGGATGATTGCTTATGCCAATACGTATGTTCCAGCACTCGGATCCAATCTGTAAACCATATTTTTGCGTTCGACAACAATCTTCCAGCCTTGTTTCTTGGCTTCAGCGAACAGTAGCTGAGTTGGATTGAAGGCTATAGGCTGCTCAACTGCTGAGAGCATCGGAATATCACCTTCGCTGTCGCCAACGGCTACGCTTTTGTCCCAAGTGGCGTTATGTTTATCGACTAATTCTTTTAATTTCTCAGGTTTTCGCTCGCTCCAAATTAAATCTTTAGATCCAGTAAAAATACCGTCCTTGGTGCCGTAAATTGATCCTGCGAAGTCATCAAATCCATAATGTTTGGCGACTAGTCCAACTATCTGGTCCGGTGATGCTGAGATGGCGAAGATTAGATAATCTTTAGCCTTTAGTTCCTTAATTAAATCTCTGGTATAGGTGTAGACCTGATTCTTGTATTCCTCGATAACGCTTTGACAAGCAGTTTCAAGTTCCGAGACTTTAATCTTGTTTACTGCGGAATCTACTAGTTGAACAAGGGTGTGTTCGTAGTCGTTGAAAGAATTAACATTGTCACGGTTTTTCCAGCTCATGCGCGCTACTTTAACGGATTCATAAGCCTTTGCATCCAATATACCCAATAGTACAAGTTCGTCAGCCATGGCGTGGTAAAGCTGCCAGCGTATCAGCGTGCCATCGAGATCGAACACCGCAAATTTCCGGTTCATATGTCTAGTGTAACAGATACTGGACAGTGGTCGGAGCCGAGGATGGTTGGATGGATGTCAGCAGCTTTAACTTTTGACTTTAAACTAGAAGAAACCATGAAGTAATCGATGCGCCAACCGACGTTGCGTGATCTAGCTCCAGCGAAGTGACTCCACCAAGAATAGAAACCATTTCCCTGTTTGAACATTCGGAAAGTGTCGACGAAACCATGATCGATTAATGCTTGGAACCCGCTGCGTTCTTCATCTGTAAATCCGGTTTTTCCGATGTTTGGTTTAGGATTAGCTAGATCATCTTCGGTGTGAGCGACATTGAGATCGCCGCAGAATACAACCGGTTTAGTTTTCTCTAATTGTTGGCAATAAGCCAAGAAAGCTGGGTCCCAATTTCTATGTCTTAATTCGAGTCTACTTTGATCAGGCTTGGCATTTGGGGTGTATACAGTCACTAACCAGAATTTGTCGAATTCAGCAGCCATTACCCTGCCTTCAAGATTCGGGTCGCCGTAATTATCGCCGGTAACTTTGAACTTCTTAATAATATCTTGCGGCAAACCATCGATAATCTGTAGTGGCTTAATTTTACTCAATATAGCCGTTCCACTATACCCAGGTTTGTCAGCCGAGTACCAAAAAGCGTTATAGCCATCTATCGGTGCGGTAATTTGATCGGCTTTGGCTTTGATTTCCTGAAGGCACAAAATATCTGGTTTTTCAGACTCGAGAAAAGGCAGCCAAAGCTCCTTATTCACCACCGCCCTAATCCCATTAACATTCCACGAATAAATCTTAATCATAGATGGATTATACTCCGTCAATAAGTGTAAAGCGTTTAACTTTTTGGCTATCAACAACAAGTTCATCTAGCCAGTTTGATATTGGCCTAACGAATGGAATCCTGGCTCCATATTGTGGTTCGTAAATAACGCAAACTTCCGTGGTTGATTCTAGGACTGCTAGACTCAAAACTTTGTATATATAATCTGGATTTTTGTAATGCGAATAAATACCGCCAACCTTTACAAGTTCGGCAGCCAAGTTTAATTCTTCATTAAGTTCTTGGTCGGATTGTTTCATTATATTTTGTCCTTCGACCTTGCTCAGGACATTCGCCTCGCAAACGTTCCTATATGGCTAGCCATGAGCGAGCATAGCGAGTCGAATGGCGGAGAGGGAGGGATTTGAACCCTCGATAGAGTTGCCCCTATACCACCTT
>JAYVVJ010000121.1:0-2751 GCA_043787015.1 Candidatus Saccharimonadota bacterium
ACTGAGAAGGTCTGCCGATAACAGAGGTAGAAACCACTCGTAGCCAAGATTTTTTATGTCAATCCGAGGCACGGAAACACCTATGAAAGTACTAATTACACACAAACTAGGCATGACCAGCACCATCGCAGAAGATGGCGTTGTTACTGCTATTACCTTACTTTCAGTTGGTGATCATACTGTATTGCAACACAAGACCGAAGAAAATGATGGTTACACCGCTGTTCAAATAGGTGCCGGCACAGCTAAGAAGCTCAGCAAGAGCGTCATGGGCCATGTTAAGGCACTGAATATTATGCCTAAAGTCATTCGCGAATTCCGCTTGGATGAAATCTCAGAAGAACTTAACGTCGGTAGCAAAATCAGCGCCGACGTTTTTAGTGTTGGCGATGTAGTCAACGCTACCGGTACTACTAAGGGTAAAGGCTGGGCTGGTACCATCCGTCGCCACAACTTCCACCGTGGACGCAAGACTCACGGAGGTCGTTCATATCGTCGTCCTGGTTCTATCGGTTCTATGTATCCTCAGCACGTTTTCAAGGGCACTAAAATGGCTGGACACCTCGGAGTCGACCAAGTTACCATTCGCAATCTGAAAGTTGCCTTGGTCAATGTCGAACTAGGTGTTATCGGTGTTACCGGTGCTATTCCAGGCCCTAAAAAGAGCATGGTTATCATCAAGGGAGTCAAATAATGGCCACTGTTACTTACACTAAGGCTGGCGCCAAAGCTACTACAGCCGTCAAGCTTGATAAAACTATCTTCGGTGAAGTTCCAACTTCGCACGACCTGCTTAAAGCTGCCTACACAATGTACCTATCTAATGGTCGTCTTAACCTTGCTAATTCACTAACCCGTGGTGAAGTTAGTGGTGGTGGTAAGAAGCCTTGGAAACAAAAGGGTACAGGACGTGCTCGTTTCGGTTCATCTCGCGTGCCTATCTGGCGCGGTGGAGGTATCACTTTCGGACCTACTGGACTTGAGAACTACACCAAGAACATGAATGTTAAGTCTAAGCGCCAGGCTATCCGCCAAGCTCTTAGCATTGCCAACGAAGCTGGCAAAGTCAGCGTTATTGAAGCTATTGAAGTTAAATCTGGTAAGACAGCTGATCTAGTTAAATTACTAGCTAAAGTATCCGCTACTCGTAATGTACTACTTGTTGTTGATCACAAGACTCCAGAACTAGACCGAGCTAGCCGCAATCTTGCCGATGTTAAAGTTGTCGCAGCTAAGTACGTTAACGTTTTCGACACATTGAATGCTGATTCTATCTTATTCACAACTCCAGCTTTAGCTGTTGTTGGTGAATGGTTAGGCAAGGAGACAAAATAATGAGTATGACTATTACTCTACGTCCTCGCCTTAACGAGAAGACTTATGAGCTAAGCAATTCTCGCGTCTATGTTTTTGAAGTTGAAAAGGGTGCTAACAAGCACACTATCGCACGAGCTGTCGAAGCTCAATTCGAAGTCAAAGTGTCTAAAGTTAATGTTACTAATATCAATGGTAAAGCTAAGCGCATCGTCAGTCTAAATGGTAAGCGCCAAGTTAATGCCAATGGTACCCGTAGCGATGTTCGCAAAGCCTATGTCACTCTTCATGAAGGTCATAGTTTACCTTTCTTTAATAGCATTGAAGAAGCTGATGCCAAGCAAGAAGCTGTTCAAGCTAAAGTCGACAAGGCTGCTGCTAAGAAAAAAGCTAAGGCGGAGAAGAAATAATGGCTATTAAAGCTTACAATCCAACAACTCCTGGCCAGCGTGGCATGACCACTCAGGATTTTGACGGTATCACTACTAAGAAGCCATTGCGATCTTTAGTTACTAGCAAACGCCGTGGTAATGGCCGTAATAACCAAGGTCGTATTACTACTCGTCACCAAGGTGGCGGCGCTCGCAAATTCTACCGAATGGTTAATTTCAACCTACCTGCCGGAATTACAGCTGTTATCGAACACATTGAATATGATCCTAACCGTAGTGCCCGTATCGCTCGTATCAAAGAGAAGAATGGCATTTATCATTACATCTTAGCCGCTCAAGGTATGACTGTTGGTCAGACTATCAGCTCTGGATCTGAAATCGCTATCGAAACTGGTAATCGTTTACAACTCAAAGAAATTCCAATCGGTAGCACAATTCACGCTATCGAACTTCAGGCCGGTCGTGGTGCTCAACTAGTCCGCAGCGCCGGTAACAGTGCTCAGCTAATGGGCCGCGAAGATGGTTACGCTCAAGTTCGCCTACCTTCAGGTGAAGTTCGCTTAATCAGCGAAGCTTGCACCGCATCAATGGGCGTCATCGGCAACGAACAGCACCAGAACGTTAAGATCGGTAAAGCCGGTCGTAATCGTCATCGTGGTATTCGTCCAAGCGTTCGAGGAGTTGTTATGAATGCCGTAGATCACCCACACGGTGGTGGAGACGGTGGTCGTCACGGCGTTGGTGGTGGTAAGAATCATGGTTCAGCTCCTAAAACTCCATGGGGTCAGAAGACTCTTGGATTCAAGACTCGCACTCGCAAGAGCACTACTAAATTCATCGTAAGAAGCCGCCACGAGGCTAAGAGGAAATAATATGTCACGATCACTCAAAAAAGGACCATACATCGATTTCAAACTAGCCAAGAAGGTTAATGCTTTGGCTAATGAAGATCGCACGATTATTAAGACTTGGGCCCGCGCCAGCACTATTGCTCCTGAATTCGTCGGCCGCACAATAGCTGTTCACAATGGCAAAGTTCATGTTC
>JAYVVJ010000122.1:0-2742 GCA_043787015.1 Candidatus Saccharimonadota bacterium
AGTTTGTTCAAGAGTTCGTGGACGCACTGCGTTTACGTAAAACCGCCGACTTCGCTAGCTATTACCGCTCGGCTGATGTTTTGATCGTTGATGATATCCAGTTCATCGCTGGCAAAGAAAAAACTCAAGAGGAGTTCTTCCACACCTTCAATGCTCTTCACCAAGCCAACAAACAAATTATTATCAGTTCAGATAAACCACCGAGAGACATTCAAAATCTAGAAGATCGTTTGCAGTCTCGTTTTGCGGGCGGCATGAGTATCGATATGCAAACACCTGACTTTGAAACTCGATGCGCTATCATTCAAACCAAGTCACTTAGCCATAACATCGATCTACCTAAAGATGTGGTTGAGTATCTAGCTAATAACGCCTCGACTAACATTCGTGAGCTTGAGGGTGCACTTAACCAGCTTCTGGCCTTCTGTGAAATGCGCGGCCTGGATCCGACTCTCGCAATTGCATCAGGACTTCTTAGCGTCAACAAATCACGGCCAAAGCACCTCAGCGCAAAGCAAATCATCGAACGCACTGCTCGCCACTTCCAAATTCCACTAGAAGATATGCTTGGCCCTAAAAGGGATAAAGACATCGTAGTGCCTCGCCAAATAGCTATGTATATTATGCGTAGTGAGCTTCACCTCAGCTTCCCTAAGATTGCTCATGAGCTTGGCCGCAAAGATCACACCACAGCCATCCATTCAGTAGATAAAATTGACCGTGAAGCTAAATCAGATGCTTCAATTCGTATGGCAATTTCTGAAATCAAGGAGCATCTCTATGCTTGAGTTGGAAGATAGAAGTTGGAAGATAGAAGTTGGAATAAGCACACATTCGAAATTCGAAATTCGAAATTCTATGTTCAATAAGTGTGTACAAGCTGTGTTTATTTTGGGTAAAGGTGGTGTACTTAGTAACAGCTTGCGCACAGCCGTCTTCGTGATTAACGAGAGCCTGTGTTCAACTAGACAGTTTATAACAAATCAATGCACTGCTTTTGCTACTAGTTTTGCACCACTTTTTGACGCGAGTTTATATCCGTTAAGTGGGCGACTTATACCCGCTATACACAGCACCAATAAGAACAACGAAATTTTATATAAATTAATTACTATTAATAGGGGAGAATAAAATGAAGCTGCAAGTTACACAGGAAAACCTTAATCGAGCGCTTGGATCAGTCGCCAGAGTTGCCAATAGCCGAGGCACACTTCCTATTCTTTCTAACGTCCTTATTAAAACCAGCAATAATCGCCTAAGCCTTTCTGCTACCAATCTAGACATTGCCATCACACACTACATCGGCGCTAAAGTTACTGAAGAAGGTTCAATAACCGTACCCGCTAGACTAATGCAGGATTTCGTAGGCAGCCTACCTGAAGGAATAATTAATCTTGACCTAGATGAGAGTAAACTTCACGTGACTACTGACCAGTATAAATCAGTTGTTAATGGAATTATGGCTGATGACTTCCCTGTTATGCCAGCTATTAGCGAAGGCAAAACCTGGTCACTTAACGGATCAGTTCTGAAGAAAGGATTACAGCAAGTAGTTTTCGCAGCTTCTAGTGATGAAACTCGCCCAGTTTTAACCGGAGTACTTCTTCAAACAAACGCTGGTAAATTAAATATGGCTGCAACTGACAGTTATCGCCTTGCAGAAAGACACCTTAGCAACAATAAAGAACAGGTTCAATTACTTATTCCTGCTTCCGCTATGCAAGATTTACTTAGAGTGATTGGCGACAGTGACGATGAAGTTAAAGTTACACATGATGATTTACAGATTCTTTTCCAGGTTGGAGACGTAGAACTAGTTACCCGTTTAGTCGAAGGCAAATACCCCGACTATCACAAGCTTATTCCTGAAAAATTCTCTACCACAGCCACACTTAAACGCGCTGATTTCGTAAACGTAACCAAGGTTTCTAGCCTGTTTGCCCGCGAAAGTGCCGGCAGTGTGACTATTGAGGTTGACGAAGCTTCAAAGCAGCTCAGTATTCGTTCTGTGGCTTCACAACTAGGTGAAAACACAGCAACCGCCACCGCTAAAGTTACGGGAAGCGGCAGCATAACCCTAAACTCTCGTTACCTACTAGACGGACTTAACGCTTTCTCAGGCGATGAAGTAACCCTAGGCTTTAATGGAAAACTAGAGCCTACACTTTTGAGCGATCCATCTAGCGACGATTATCGTCATGTAATCATGCCCCTCAAAAGTTAATAACTCATTAACTTTTAGTAATCTGTTGCCAGTTTTCTGTAATCAGTAAAAGAAGTCTGAGATAATAACAGTATGACTATAGACACCTTTGAGGACATAATCGCTTGGAAAAAAGGCAGAGAACTGTATATAGGGTTGTATAGCGATTTAAAAAACACCAAAGACTACTCGTTTAAAGACCAGCTACTTAGAGCAACCCTTTCAATTACCAATAACATTGCAGAAGGTTTTGATAGAGGCAGCAGTAAAGAACTAAGACAATTTTTAATAATTGCTAGGGGATCTGCCGCCGAAGTTATGTCAATGTTACAGATTAATGTTGGGCTATTAAGTGATGAAAAAACACTGGAATATAAAAAATTAGTCAAAGACATTTCCAGACTATTAACAGGTTTTATACGAGCACTTAGTGTACAGACGACTGACAACAGAAAACTGAGGACAAACCGTGATAACTGACATACGGTTGCGCAATTTTAGGTCGTATTCCGATGAGTCTTTTGAGTTTAGTGAGGGTG
>JAYVVJ010000123.1:0-6464 GCA_043787015.1 Candidatus Saccharimonadota bacterium
TCAGTAGCGACGTTGTCAGCTGGAATAATAATAGTCAGATAATTAGCTTGGTCGGCAGACTGTATTGAAGTAGTAAAACTACTAGTAGCTGATTGGAAGATCAGTCTTCCGTTGGCGCCACCGCCTCCTATAGCTAGAACTCCTCCCTGTACAGCCAAGTTTGAATTAGTAGTAACATTTCCGTTTAGATTAACAGCACTTTTAGAATTTCCGATATTGGTGACATCGGTACCGGTAGTATTGATATCGGTTGGACCGGTGATTACGACACCGCCGTTTAGAGTACTCAGACTAGCGACACTCAGTGTACTGTTTACCTGCAGTTGGCCATTGACTGTCAGTTCATTAAGACTCGAGATTTGAGTAGTATCGGTTGGTTGAATCCCCTGCAAAGATAAATCGCCGACAGCGAACTGATTAGGATAAGATGATTGTTTACCTGAATTATTGCTATTAGTAGATCTAGAGGCTAGATTAGTTGAGACGATGCTACCCAGCCCGACAACAACAATAAACGACAGAGTGGTGGCCGTGATTAACCGAATTGAACGGTTAAATCTAAACACTGGCCTTCTTAGACTATGAATTTCAGGCACTATAGTTGTTGAGTTATACGGAAACGTATTGTACGTCTGAGACATTTCGACCGAAGGTGTTTCCAAACTTGAGTCATAGCTTGACCCTTCATAGGTTGGCGAACTAGCGAGTGCCGTTTGTGGTTTAACCGCTATCGGTGTTGTTGGCGTGATGGTAAACGATGGCTCACTTGCAGCGTACAAAGAAGTTGACGGTTCATTAACCTGATTAAAGGTGTTGTCGACTGGGGGGGTCGCCAAAGTAGGAGCAGGCACATTTTCAATACGTGGGGGCGTGACTAATTCTGAGCCAACTACTGGTGGCGAGTATGGTTGATGAAGATAATTAACTACTGACGGCATTTTTTGTTTTTTGTTTCTTATTTTTACGATCCACGACAAATGGATACTTTAAGACGTAATTTTATTGTACTGCCCCTGTTGAGACTACGCAAGCGGAATGAGTACTTTATTAGTACAATTACCGACTTATGCACAGGTTTGGACTATTTTAGTGACTGTCTTAGGACTTTTCGACTACTACTAGCTGAGTAACGTCGGTAAGCTCACCTGGTTTTAGCCGTAACTTGGCGATGGTTTCTTTTGGTTCCATGCCGAGTTCTTTAAGCGCTTGGGCTAAATCTTGCTGAGGAACTGGGAATTTCAAAGACTTGTCGTTGAAATGAGTTGGGATGATTAGCTTTGGCTCGATATCTTTAATTAGCTTAAGTGCGCCGACTGGATCAATAGTGTAACCATTGCCGCCAACTGGCACTACCAAGACGTCGACAATGCCGATATTTTCAAGTAGAGATTCCTTAAGTTCAGGATAAACATGACCTGTTACTAGAACTCGAACGTCACCGATAACCAATTTGAACATGGTAGCGCCTTTAAGACCCTTTTCTTCGGTGTGTGCCTGTGCGCTTAGTCCAACTATAGATATGTCAGCTACTTCGTATTCACCAGCGCTATCAAGTACTAGTCGAGCTGGCTGATCAGCTTCGTGCCTAGAAGTAAATAACGCGACATCGTCAGCTTTTAAGACGCCTTTAGCGCCTAGTTCGGCTAGATTATCATCTATAACGACTCGCTGGCCCTTGTAGCTCAGGCTGACACAATTAGCACCGTAAAACTGTAATTCCATCTATGACTCCTCTACTTGTCTTCTAATAAATTATGAATATCTACCAATACTTGTTTTTTGGAATTAACGATAGCCATTATGAAACGGTCGCGAATCTGCATTCGATATTGGAAATCGCTCAAGCTCATAACAGTGTAACGAATGCTTTTATTCTCTTTAACTTCGAGTCCGTCAACGTATTTTTGCATAGCATTAGGATTGACTTCACCAACTACTAAGAAATCCAAGCCTGTGCTATCGTCGCGAGTAAATTGGCCGGTATAGACAGCTAGGTCGATATGACCAACCGATTTAAGATCAGCTTCGGCGACAGAAGCAGCATCGCCATCAACGACTTTCTTAGAAGTCGACTTCTTAACGCCACTACCGAAAATCTCCTGTAAAGGTTTGAAATATTCATATTTTTGGTTAACTTCGTAATAAAGACGGTTGTTGTTAGTATCTGAAGTGATTATGCCTATGCTGAGTAAATTACTTAATTCACGGCGCACGGAATTGATCTGCTCATCGATCTTGCGAGTGATTTCACGAACATAAAATGCCCTGTTAGGATTGCTATAAAATAGCTGAAGTAGCTTAACGCGTGTTTTTGACCCAAAGAGTTGCTCAATCATGTTTCTATTGTATCAACAAACGGTTCAATAGTGAATGCTATAGCCCTAAATTAGTTGTAACTATCGCAACAACATCCTGCCACTTAACTGGGGTAATAATCCAGTGAATACTTTTGTTTCGCTTGAACCAGGTACGTTGCCTTTTGGCCAAATCTTGAGTTGCTTTGACGATATATTTTCTGGTTTCCTGGAGACTTTGAGTACCCAAAAAGTAGTTTCGCCACTGCGAATAGCCGACACCCTTGAGCGTTTCACAATCCCAACCGAATTGATCCGCTAGCTGTTTAACTTCCCTTTCAAGTCCTGAGCTGAACATGGAATCAACTCGCTGTTCAATCCTGCTATCTAGCTCATCATTATTTAGCTCAACACCTAAAACCAGTGTGTTTGCCCTCAGTTCCTGTTTAGTAGGCTGAGCACCATCAGTTTCAATAAGCCTAATTAGACGGCGGTTATTATTAATGTCAACTCCGCCAATCTCTAATCCCAAATCTCGAATCACATTTATTAACTGCTCGTTAGTCAGTTCGTTTAAGCGCTGTCTTATTTCGGGGCTAGCCGGCGGCAAAAATTCATAATCATAGATAACGCCGTCGATATACAGCCCCGTACCGCCAACCATTATTGGCAATTTACCTCTGTTAGAAATATCGTCGATGGCCGCTTGAGCTAGTAGTTTGAACTGGGCGGCTGTGAATGGCTCGTTAGGCCTAACTACATCTATCAAATGATGTGGAACTAGTTCCATCTCTTTTTCGCTTGGTTTAGCCGATCCGATATCAGCCCCCTGCCTAACAGTCATGCTGTCAGCGCAAATAATTTCGCCGTTTAGAGCCTGCGCCAGTTCCAAAGCTAGCTTCGACTTACCGCTAGCCGTCTGGCCAACTATTACCAGAAGGGGCGTTGTCTGTTTTCTGTTATCTGTTATCTGTAAGTCCATAGATGATATTGTAACTTCTTTTATACGTTAATGCGCCTACAGATTACTGACAACAGGCGACTGATTACGCACTCTCTGGCCACCAGATCAAATTTTTAACATCTACCCTGTCTTCATTTACGGTTACGCCTTCGGTAGTCAAAGCAGAGGCGTGCGACGATCGACCACCAGGGTAACCGGCCGCCAGTCCGCCAGTCTTATTAACCACTCTCTGCCATGGTAATTCAGCATCGCCAAAGTGAGCGATGCCCCCAACAATCCTAGCTGCCTGAGGGCTGCCCGCCAGAGCTGCTAGCTGCCCGTAAGTCATAACTCGACCACTCGGTATTTGGCTGACAAGGGCTTCTACCCTAGTTCTAAATCCTTTATCTGAAGTCATTACTAGCCTTGCGAAGAAGTTTTGTTAACTCGGGATTTAGCTTCGCTTGCGACAGTTTTTAGTAATTCTTCAACGCTAACAGCGTGAGAGTCAGGTGTTAGGGCTAAATCTTTGCGGATTCTTGGAGTCACTTCCCTACTGGAAATCTCTTTTTCGCCTATGACTAACGTGTAGGGGACTTTGGCGAGCTCAGATGCACGAATTTTCTTGCCGACAGATTCACTATCATTGTCTAAGTGAACTCTTAGCCCTAGGACTTTGGCTTGCTTAGCGATATCTTCTGCAAATTCAACGGTGGCTGCTTCCTGATTAACCGTTGCAACGCGTATCTGTTCTGGGGCCAGCCAGACTGGGAATTTACCTGCAGTATGTTCAATATAAACTGACATAAAGCGTTCAATTGAGCCGAGTAGTGCGCAGTGAATCATGACTGGGGTCTGTTTTGATCCGTCTTCAGCTACATATTCTAGGGCAAAACGCGCTGGCTGCACGAAGTCCAGCTGAACTGTTGCTACCTGATGTTCACGTCCAAGCGCATCTGTAGCCATGAAATCGATCTTTGGACCATAGAAAGCCGCTTCACCATCTTGCTCGAAGTAATTCAGCTTATTAGCTATCACAGCATTCTTAAGCTGCTCTTGGGCGCTAGTCCAAAGTGCATCATCCCCAAGATAACTGTCGCTTTCGTCTCTGTAACTAAGTCGGACACGAAGATCCATACCGACTGTGGCGTATAGCTCATTGGCCGCCGCCAACAGATTATCAATCTCTTGTTCGATCTGATCGTTACGGCAGAATACGTGGCTATCATCTTGAGTAATCGCTCGCACGCGGTTCAAACCACCAAGCTCACCAGTCTTCTCGTCCCGATAATCTGTTGTAGTTTCAAGATAGCGCACCGGCAAATCACGATAACTTCGAGGTTGTGAGGCATATATCCTAGTGTGGTGCGGACAATTCATCGGTTTTAGCACTAATTCATCGCTGGTTTCTTGGCTTTTGACCAAAAATAGCTCATCACCGAACTTTGCCCAGTGGCCACTAGCTTCATAAAGGTCTTTCTTGGTCATATGCGGCGTCCAGACTTTCTGAAAATCGTATTTCTGGCGCAGTTCATTAGAATAATTAGCTAGTTCTTCTCGAATCACTGTTCCACGAGGTGTGAACATCGGTAAACCTGAGCCGACCATATCTGAGAAGACGAACAAATCTAGCTCTTGTCCGAGTTTGCGATGATCGCGTTTCTTGGCTTCTTCTAGCATGAATAAATGCTTATCTAGTTCTTTCTTATCAGCGAAAGCTACGCCATAGATGCGCTGCATTTGGGCATTCTTCTCATTGCCGCGCCAGTAAGCTCCCGACACGCGGAGCAGCTTAAAGGCACCGACTTTACCTGTCGATTCAACATGCGGACCACGGCACAGATCTGTAAAATCACCGTTCTTATAGAATGAAACGCTATCTACCTGAGATACTCCGTCAGAAATAGTACCTAGTTCGTCGGCATTTAGGTCTTTGGCCACAGTTGTGCCAGCTCGTTTAAGGTCATTAAGTAACTCTTCTTTATAAGTCTGGCCTTCTTCACTCGCCCAGGTCAAAGCACCGTCTATAGGCATTTCAAAGCGCTCAAAAGCATCATTAGCAGCGATGACCTTGTTCATTTCGGCTTCAATCTTCGCCAAATCGTCTTCTGACACCTTAATATCACCTAAATCAATATCATAATAAAAGCCATTCTCGACTACCGGTCCAACGCCAAATTTAGCCTCTGGCCAAAGGTGCTGGATAGAAGTTGCTAGAATATGGGCCAAAGAATGGCGCATAGCGTGTAATTGATCTGTTTGATCTGACATTTTGACTCCTTATAAATAAAAAACACCTAAGATAAAGCTAATATAGCTACCTTAAGTGTCTCGGTCCCTACTTCGCTGAAGCTTCGTAGGACAGGCCTGCGAATTCAACTATTTTAGGAGGTTCCACCTCGACTATTCTCTTGCAACTTTGCGTTTCGTCCATCGTTGCCACACCTACGGAGCTCCATGGCTGGTGATTCCACTTCAACACTCTATAACAATAATACCACTACTCTATCCATTGTTAAACAACAGCCCACTGTTAAGTATTTATATGTTTGAGTGCAGTTTGGGATGGAAATCGAGCACCGAAGCGCAGCGTACTCTAAGGTACGAGAGCATCGGAGCACAGATTTACGCCCAAAATGTGCCAAACAGTTAGATACGCGCACAAAACACAAATAACAAATAAAAAAGGATTGAATGGTCTCGCAACTACATTCAATCCTAATCTGCTTATCTTCCGCTTCCCGGCGGGATAAAACATTCTCGACAAAACTTCACCTAAGAAGAGACTATAGCAGGGTTAGTATTATATGGCTAGCCTATTAATGCTGTAATATCTACATTTTTGTATGTTTATAAGTATTTGAAATTAACGTCAGGGGTGATATTAATATACCTAAAAGTATGTAAATCAAATGATTTAACAGATAAAGCGTGATAAAGGATAGCGGGCTTCGCCCTTCTCCGCTGCGTCGTGCTCGGAATCAATTCCTGCGCGCGACTTCGTTCCGCCGAACCTTCGTTCGCTTTGCTCTCTGTAAAGATTCGTAACCTGTAAGATCGCCCACCATATAAAAAATCCTACCACAGTAGGATCATTTATATGGTGGGCGATAAAGGATTCGAACCTTTCACCTCCACAACGTCAATGTGGCGCTCTAGCCAAATGAGCTAATCGCCCGCTCCGGGCACCTGAAAGACTATAGCTTAACTTATGATTAAAATCAAGC
>JAYVVJ010000124.1:0-6446 GCA_043787015.1 Candidatus Saccharimonadota bacterium
CAAACATTGGTTGTTCCTGGAATTGCTTGAGAATTAGCTGTATGGAATCGGCCAACACTTTTAGCATTTGTACCTATAACTTTTCCATTATTTATTCCAGCATCAGCCCTAATCACGCGGCCGTCATTAAGTACATAACCAGGAATCGTGTTAGTTGTATCCATACCATCAATTAGCGCCTGAGAAGCACCCATGTAGTTGAATATAGTCTTGATATCTTTAATTGCAGGAGAATGTCCAGAGGTGTTGTTGTCGTAATAAGCTTTAAGTGAACTTATATGGCCAGCTGTAGTAGTGCCGCCAATTCCACAGTATATGACGTTAATAGTTTTACAAGCATTAACAGCAGCAACAGGTGTTAAATGGTTGGCTACTAGGTTAACGCCAGATATAGCAGCAGCAAAAACACCGAACACTAGTCCGATCTTGGCTAATTGCTTAATTTTAGATAGTAAATTCATAAAAACACTTCTCCCGTTTGAATTATTGCCCTAACCTGTCCACCTCTGGATCAAGTCAAACTATAATATCACAACTATCAAACATTGTCAATAAGCAATAACATTTTCTATAACCATTATCAATATCCCTGTCATCCCAGCGAAGGCTGGGACCCAAACCAATATGTCATCCTGAGCGCAGCCGAAGGATCTACAGATTCTTCACTATCATTCAGAATGACAATGCGACAATCCCTCTATAAGACTATGGAACTATCCGATTACTTCGTTACGCCAGCTTTTGATTTATAGAACACAAACCCAAACGTACTGCCCTTACCCTCGGCGCTCTCAAATATCAGACTACCCTCTTCGGCGATGATGACCTTCTTGGCCATGAATAGACCTAGGCCGGTACCGTCAGGGCGAGCTTTGCGGGCATTGCCGGCGCGATAGAACTTAGTAAACAGATGGTGCTGATCAGATACAGATACACCAATACCATCGTCAATCACTCGTAACTCAACAGTTGTCGGTGTTTCAGTTAGCTTAACATTGATATGTCCGCCGGCCGGCGTGTAATAGATGGCGTTATCGACGAAGTTCATGACAACCTGACGCGTCTTAGTCTCATCTAGCATCAGATCTGGGAAATTATCGGTTGCTTCATGAGTTAGGGTTAATTGACGAGCAGCGGCCGTCTCTTTAAGCTGATCCAATTCCTGCGCCACCATCGTCGCTAGATTAACCTTATTTCTTTCAATTATAAATTTACCGGTTTTCAGTCTAGAGACGTTCAAGAGGTCAGAAATCAGGTAAACCATGCGCTGGGAGCTAAAGAACGCCTGCCCTAGCATTTCGTGCTGCATAGGTGACACTTTGCCGGCATCGCCCTCTAGAACCATGCTGATATACCCCTTGATGCTCGTAAGCGGTGTCCGGAGCTGGTGCGAAGCCATACTTATAAAGTCATCCTTACTCTCATCCAACGCCTTCAACTTCTCATTCGTTCGTCTGAGCTTTCTAGTTGCCTCATCTACCTTTGCTTGCAGTGTAATATTAAACTGGGTAATTCTTTCAAATAAGTTTGAATTTTGGAGTGCAATAGCCATTTCATTACTTACAATAGTTAAAACGTCGATATCTTGAGAGTTATAGATGTTTCCGCTTTCTTTTGGACCAAGCAATAAGTATCCGATTAATCCATCTTTGGTTACAAGCCTAACTATTACACTTACATCTAGGTCGTGCAGCTCACTCCATCTAGGAATGACAGATTCGATATCGTCCATGGAAGTAACTTTTGATTTAAGTCCATTAAGTAATTTAATATCGTTAATACTGTCCTTAATTTCACCATAAATTGTGACTTTAACTGTTTTATCGTCATTTATTGTAATCAGTTGTCCATGACGAATCTTCATCTCTGAGCATATTATGTCCAAGCTTTGTCTGGTAACTTTTTTAGAATTAATTTCAAGAGCGAAAATCGTACCAAGTTTATTTAGCAAACCCTGCTGATCATAAGAGTCCCTGTAGAAAAAACGATTTGTAATTTTGTTAAAAAATCTTTGTATGGGAGGGAATGTGAAGGCTAGTATTACTGCAAGAACTGTGTATACGAATTGCTCGGAAGAACTAAATGGCTGATTTTTAAACAGCACTCTCCCTACAATTCCGAATGCTACGTATCCATAAACAAAACCTATAGTAGAGATAGTCAAAATATAAGAAACTGACCTTGCAACAACAAGTCTGATATCAAATAATTTGTGCTTTGCAATGCTATATCCAACTGTAGCGACTAAAAACAAAGTAAATGCTGGGCCTAATCTAGAACTGGTCCAACTGTTAATAACTAGCGGCAAGACTACGTTGGAAAGTGTTGCAAAAACAGCATAAAGAGCGATACCCCAAGAAATAATATGCAACTGCTGTTTCTTCATAACATTTTTTGCGTTTATATTTTGTTTATACACTGCGAGTGCAAATAGCCATAAAGAGTATGCAACATAGAATATAAATAAGTAGTATAAGCTTCCGGTGTTTATCTTACCGCCGCCGCTAAATACTTCTACAGAAGATATAAAGACTGGCGTGAATATCGTGAGCAGTAGCAACATCATAATTATAAAATGTGCGGCCATTTGCTTGCGCATTTCGCTTGCAACACTAGTTGGAAAATTAATTATGAATGTAATGAGTGCATGTATTGCAATTACTCCAGTAAAAAATGTAATCCTCGTGAATAGAGTTACATTTGAGATCGCGTTATCAGATAAATAATTCGATAAGGTCCACCCCAGTAGTCCGACAGATAAATATGCGAAGCGACGATTGTCGGGTTGTCTAGGGTTTCGTGCAACAACTAACAGTCCTAGAATACTTATAGCGACTGTACAGACGATCAATATTAGTAAATCTAACGACATAGTGTAAATGATTACCGATTTAAATTTTCAAACAATTAAGCTTTAAGTGCTTATACTTAATAATAACAGTTATTCATACTCTCAACTTTAAATTATTCTCTAAATAGAAAAAATGCCGTGCTTATCTAGTATTATATATAAAAGATGATTAAACAATTTCCAAAGTTCACAAAAATATCAATAGATTCAAAAACTGAAATTGAAGAACTTACATATAAGTTTGAACCTTATTCAGATTTTAACTTTACTTCTTTGTTCTGCTGGGATACCGACAACAGTACTGAAGTATCAATACTTAATAATAACCTCGTTATCAAAATGGCTGATTATATTACGGGTGAAACAATATATTCAATATTGGGCGATAGAGAAATTGATGCCAGTTTAAATGTTCTGCTTGAATTAACGGACAAACTATACCTAGTACCGGAGGCTGTAGTTAGCTCGATAGAAAATGCGAACTCATTTAAGGTGGAGCAAGACAGGGATCAGTTTGACTACATATACACACTTCCGTCTCAAGCAGATCTAAATGGAGGAAGATACAAGAACAAACGCAATAAAATAAGTAAGTTCATGCGGACTTACAGCGATGAATTATCGCTAAAAAAGATAAAATTCTCGGATCCCAAAATCAAAAAAGACATACACGACCTTTTCTTGAAATGGACGGTTGAGAGAAAACTTGAAGCAATTGAATTTCAGAGAGAATCTAAGACAATTGATAAATTATTCGATTACGCTAAAAATTTTGAACTTATAGGTATCCAAGTATTTTTAAGTGATGAGTGTGTTGGATTCTCTATAAACGAGATTGTTCAGAACGAATATGCGATCTGCCACTTCCAGAAATCTATTCTAACCTTTGAGAACATAGATGTTTTTCTATCAAATCTTGTTGCAAAAGAATTAAAACATTTTGGCTGTAAGTACGTTAACTGGGAACAAGATTTAGGTATAGCTGGTTTACGCGAGCTAAAGTCTTCTTACGCCCAAGAATTCTTTTTAAAAAAATACACAATAGAAAAAATAATCGATTAGCGTTTAAATAAATATTTCTGGAAGACACAAGCCCATACTTTCAAATAGACTGATATTTTTATCATTATAAGGAAGTACGACTGGTAATGAGTCTTTTCCAAGCAACGACTCTTCTGTTTGAAAGTCTTCTTTTCCCATAAGTGGCGCATAATCTAACCCCACTCTTTGAAACGATATAGCCGATGCTCTGTTTATGGTGGCGATTACCATAGCGCCATTCATAGCGGGACTCCGCTTTTCGAGCATTTTAAAAAACATAAGATATGCAAGATCAGACGGGCGGAAACCATTGTATTTTTCTGAAGATTCTCCAACTTTAAAATTAGTCTCTACTGCTATACATTTTTTTACATCAATATATTTTTCTGAATAGTAATCGTAGAATTCTTGAGGGGTAAAATTGCCTTGCTCTATTAAACTATCCACCGTGTAGAAGCCCGTCGAATGATTATCTTGATCTACGCCATCAATTATTGTTTCGTCATTAGGCTTGTAACTAATTCCGGTAATCGTAGCGGCATGGACAACTCTATTCGTGCTTGGTCTCGGATCTACAATTGTAAAAAATAAAGTGTATTGTTCTTCTTCTGAAGTAACTTCTTCTACCTCAGGAAAATATGATGCTTCGTAATTACGAACTAGGTTTGCAAGTTTGTTCTTTGGTGATATCCATACACCGACCAGATTTTCTTGTCCGTATTTTTCTTTTACTAAATCTACAAGTTCTTGGTCCATAACTCTTAATTCTTCTGGGTTCAGATTATATATTGGAGGCGTTTCTTCATATCTATTAGTCATTGGATTAGTTTCATTCATAGTTTAGCCTCCATTTTAGTTTTACTAATTTGCTTTTTTACCCATTTAGGTAAGACAACTGCTGAACCTACTACGATGGCGGCTGCGCCAATTTTTGCAGGTAATCCGTCTTCGCCGATACCTTTTGTAATAAGTGCACCTTCAACTGCAAATACTCCAGCCATCCAGGCGGCGGTCAATAGTCCCTGCTTTCTTGCTTCAACATTAGTGCGGTTCGGGTTTTGTTTTTGCTGAATAGCCATAAGAACCGGAGTTCCTAAGGTCATTGCGACACCCGTTTCAACAACCCTAGACATTTTTGCATCTTCAGGAATATATTTGTCCACTTTTTTGTTTATCCATTCGAATACTCGGTTACCGGTTTTGCCTGTTATAAATTCACTAGCCGCTATAGCGCTTGCTCCTTCAATTGCTAGGGTTGTCCCACCGAGTACTGCAGCGCCTATTAGCGGATTTCTTGTCGTGACTAATGTGGCAGCCAGCGCTCCATAACGCGCGCCTTCGTTTGTGATTGGAAGCATTTCTGCAGCTATAACCGCTCCTTGAACTGTCCGCTTTGCAGAATGTACAGAGCTTTTAAACCAACTTTGTTTATCTGGTTCAGTAGGATTGTTAACCTGCTCAGTAGTTTCTAGTTGCTGAGAAAGTAGGGCCTCAGGCTTTTCGGGGTTCTCATCATTAGGATAGTTTAATATTTCAGTCATCGTTATATATTCTTATTATTTTAGGTGGTAGGCTTTATTATCCCAGTCGCTGGCTTGGAAAACGGCAATAACCATGGCGCAAACTGGGTGATTGGTACATGTTTGGCCGACGACTTCCATTTGTATGTCACCAAAATCAACATTTCTTGTGACCATCAAAGCTTCGAGGCTTTGAGTAATATCTTGGCGGACAGTTTTCTCGCTGTTACCTTCGTGCTCAACGAAAAGACCTTTGCCTGATTCTTTATCTTGCACCCAACCGACTCCTGCCCAAGCTTCTGTATTAAGCGTATCTACGCACTGTTCGGCCATAACAACATAGAGTTTGTCGCCCCATGTTCCAGGCATTACTTCAGATGGAATAGCTGATTTTTCGCGTATTATTTTAGAATTTGGAGGGATTACAGAACTAAGTCGGATCAGATTATAGTTGGCAACACCGGCATGGTTAAGAGCTGCGTCGAAAGCAGACAGATTAGTTGGACCAGTACCTATGCCAGTTGCTACATAAATGTTCATAATAATATACTAACGCTTATATTATACTATTTTTGTATTTTTATCAATGGCGCCATTGACCTTGCCTAATACTGATTATAGCCCTTTTTTAAGTAGTGAACTAGTAATAAATATTATCCGAATTAGACCTAAAACGATTGTGTTATTAACAGGGCTGGCGTAAGATTACTGTATGCCGAAGATAGCCATTATCGAGGATGACCAGGCCATCAGCCAAATGTATCGCTTCAAGTTTGAAGCTGAGGGCTATGATGTGCAGACTGCCGAAAACGGCAAGCTTGGACTAGAACTAGCCGAATCGATGAAGCCCGATATCATTCTCCTCGACCTTATGATGCCAGAGATGAACGGCGACGAAATGTTGGCTGAAATGCGCAAAACCTCTTGGGGCAAAGATATCAAAGTTATTATTCTGACCAATATGGGTGAACAAGAAGTGCCTGCCAGTATCAAAGAACTCCATGTCAGTGGTGTGATCCTCAAAGCCGACATGA
>JAYVVJ010000125.1:0-6433 GCA_043787015.1 Candidatus Saccharimonadota bacterium
AAGTGTTATTTTGTTATACTAATCGTAAGATGAAAATAGCGATTGTCGGTCCGAGCCACCCCTATAAAGGCGGAATAGCCCAGCACACTACTAGATTGGCGCAGCATCTTTACGACTCCGGAAACGAAGTAGAAATTATTTCATGGCGAATTCAATATCCATTCTTTTACCCCGGAGTACAAACCGTCCCAAACAATCAGCCTGAGCAACCATTATTCAAAATTAATCGACGGGTATTGTCATGGAAGAATCCATTAGGCTGGCTAGTCTGGGCTAGATTTCTAAAGCAATTTGATAAAGTTATCTTCGTTTGGTGGGTACCAACAATCCAAGGGCCGATCTATTATTCAATGATAAAAGCTATGGGCAAGGTCAGGCCTGATATTGAATTGATCTGCCATAACATCGTTTCTCATAGCGCTAGTCCACTTGATAGAAAACTTACAGAACTTGTATTTAACATAGCCGACAATCTCATCGTACATACCTCAAGCATGGCAGAGCAGGCAAGGAATTTCACTTCAAATCAGATTAAAACAGTAAAAATGCCAGCGCACTTGCCTGGAAAACCTTCGCCTCAAGTCAGCGCTGCTAGCCTTAAGCAGAGCTTATTATTTTTTGGCTTAGTCAGGCATTACAAGGGCGTAGATATTCTAATTCAAGCTTTGGCCAAAATTCCGGATGTTAAACTTGTCGTAGCTGGCGAGATGTGGGGAAGTCAAGAAGCTAAACTAAATAAGCTAATCACTGATCTTAAACTTACCGATCGAATCGAATTATTACCAGGTTACGTAGCATCAGAAGACATCCCGAAGCAATTTGCTGATTGTGATGCCCTAGTAATGCCATACCGCAGCGGAACTGCATCTCAAACAGCCGAGATGGCTTTCGCTTATGGCAGAGCTGTTATCGCAACTAAAGTAGGCAGCATGCCCGACCAAGTAAAAGACAAAATCGATGGGCTATTGTGCGAAGCAGATAACGTCGATTCACTTGCAGAAGCCATCAGATACTTTTATCAACCTGGCGTTGCAACCAAACTTCAAGAAAACATTGTCCAAGTAGATCCAGAAAATGATTGGCAAAAATACGTTTCAGCACTTACTGATTAACTATTCTTACATCTACATTTAACCTGTATAATCATAAGCAAGATGAAAGATAAACAGCTAGTGCTGATAGTGGGCGGAGGTTTTGCAGGTGTTAAAGCCGCCTTAGAGCTGGCTGATGACGATCGATTTGTTGTAACACTACTGAGCGACGGCACTTATTTAAGATATTATCCTACTCTATACCTTGCCGCAACTGGAGGCAAACGAGCTAATTCAAGTATTCCTTTAAGTACATTATTTGCAAAAACAAGCGTTAAAATTATAAAAGGTAAAGCAGAGAAACTCGATCGAGACAGTAAAACTATTGTTACGACAAATGGCACTGAGCACGCGTACGATGTTCTGATATTAGCGCTTGGAACTGTTACGAACTACTTTGGAATACCTGGACTTCAAGAATACTCATATGGTATTAAAACTCAAGATGAAGCTGCAAAATTTAAAGCTCACTTACACAATCAATTAATAGAAGACCACCAGCCTGATTTTAACTATGTAGTCGTTGGCGCCGGACCTTCTGGCATTGAGTTAGCTGGAGCCTTGCCACACTATATAAATAAATTATTAACTAATCACGGTCTCAAACCTCAGCCAATTCATGTTGATATCATTGAGGCGGCGCCGATATTATTACCTAGAATGCCCGAAGATACAGCTAGAGCCGTTGGTAAACAACTTAAAAAACTTGGAATCAAAGTTTACACCGGATCAGCCGTAGAAGGTGAGACTGCCGATGCGTTAACGGTCAATGGAAAGCCAATTCGCAGCCACACTGTTGTATGGACGGCTGGTATGATGAACAATACATTTTTTGCTAAAAACAAATTCTATATTAACAAACGAAATAAAGTAGCAACTGATATTTTCTTGCAAGCCGATCCAAACGTTTTTGTTATCGGTGATAACGCCGAAACTCCTTATAGCGGGATGGCGCAAACTGCACTGCATGATGGTAAATTCGTTGCCAATAATTTGAAACGAAAAGCCTCTGGTAAACCAATGCGGAGTTACGCCGCTAAAAGGCCGGTCACAATTATTACCGCCGGCGAACGATGGGCCGCCGTGATTTGGGGTAATTTTCGTATCTACGGCTGGCTCGGTTGGTTCCTACGAGAAGCCGCCGATTTAATAGGCTTCCATGACATTGAACCTTGGAATCTGGCTGCCAAGCAATGGCTTACTGTATTCAGCACCCAAGATGACTGTGTAGTATGCGCCATTGCTGAATCTAAGTAATCTTTTGCAGCCCTTGGTACAATATAGATATGCACCATGAGTTTGAGGCTGAATATGCCAAATTAAACGAGCAGCAGCGTAAGGCCGTAGATAATATCGAAGGCCCCTTGTTGGTTTTAGCTGGGCCAGGTACGGGCAAAACTCAATTACTAAGCCTTAGAGTGGCTAATATACTACGCAAGACTGACACCAAACCAGCTAACATACTATGTCTAACTTACACCAATAAAGCTGCTATCAATATGAAGCAGCGAATTATTAAACTGGCTGGTGCAGAAGCTACTAAGTTGCCAGTTAAAACTTTCCATAGTTTTGCTTCTGAAGTTATGAATATCTATCCAGACTATTTCTGGAATGCTGCTAAGCTGAGCGTTGCGCCAGATTCGGTTCAACTGGAAGTAATTGAATCAATAGTCAAAAGTTTGCCACTAGATAATCCATTAGCCTTAAAATTCGCCGGTCAATACACACTACTTTACGACATACGGCAGGCAATTGGACTAGCCAAAGATGCGGGGCTTACGCCAACTAAACTAAAGTCAATTCTTGAAGTAAATTTAGCCTACTTAGATGAAATCGAACAACCGCTAATCGACATACTAGACGAGAGATTATCATATAAAAAATTGTCAGAACTGCAAACTAAGATTTCGAAATTGCCGATCCAACCAATCGACGAATATGTATATCCATTAACTTCGCTTTCGACTGTGATTATACAAAGCCTAGATGAAGCTATCAAACTAGATGATGGAACTGACAAAACAACTAATACGGGTGATTGGAAAAAACACTGGATACAAACCGAAGCTGGCCAAAAAGGTATGTTCATTGAGCGTAGACGCAATGATTGGTGGTTAGAATTATCGAATATTTATGAAAATTACCTAACCAGAATGCATGAACGTGGCTTTTACGATTATTCGGACATGATAGTTGAAGTTATCGGAGCACTTGAGCAAAATCCAGATATTCTGGCTGAACTGCAGGAAAGATATAACTACGTATTAATCGATGAGTTTCAAGATACTAATCTAGCCCAATTACGCCTAGCGCATCTTATATCAGATCATCACTATGCGAATGGCCAACCCAATCTAATGGTTGTTGGTGATGATGATCAAACAATCTACAAGTTCAGCGGTGCAGAACTCAACAACATGCTTAGCTTCCGAAAGAGATATACTAGCGCCGAAATAATAGTACTGACTAAAAATTATCGATCCACACAAGCGGTGCTCGATGCTGCAAAAACCGTTATAGAACAGGCCGACAACCGACTAGTTAAACAAGATAGCACGCTGACCAAGGATCTAATCGCAACAATTCCGATATCTGCCAAGAATAGACTGCGTGCATATACCTACGCTTCGCGTGAACTGCAATTCAGCGAAATCGCCCGCGATATTAAGAAAAATTACACTAAGGAAAAATCTATTGCTGTCCTAGCCCGTAATCACGAAAGCCTAATTAAAATCGCTAATATATTACAGCAACTAAATGTCCCGATTCGATACGAACGACAGACAAATATTTTAGACCATGAAATAATCAATCAAATATATTTACTGACTGAACTGCTACTAGCTATTCAAAATGGCCATCAAGATAAATCTAATGAATTAGCTCACGAAGTAATTAGACACCCGATGTGGGGAATTAGTCCAACTCAATTATGGCAATTAGCACTCGATAATTACACTAAATCAAACTGGTTAGAATCTTTATTGAATAGCAAAATAATAACAATCAAGAACACTGGCGAATGGTTGCTGTGGCTGTCACAAGATTCCACTACTCAACCATTATCAATAACCCTAGAACACCTGTTAGGACTCCGATCAAAAGATGACTTCACATCTCCTATAAATAGTTATTATATTGAAGGTAAGGACAAGCAAATATCAGAATACCTTCATGGATTATCTGCCATTCAGTTATTGAGATCGCAAGTTCATGATTTTGCGAAAACAAGTGAACCGAGCTTGAACGATTTGGTAAGATATATCGAAATTAACAAAGATAACAAAATTATTATTGCCGACGAATCACCGTTCGTCACGGGTGAAGATGCCGTGCAATTATTGACCGTCTATAAAGCCAAGGGGCTAGAGTTCGATGACGTTTACATAATCGACGCCGTCGAAGACAATTGGCAGCCTAGAGCAGGCACCAGGAGGCCACCAGCTAACCTACCACTGCAACCTGCGGGCGACGATTTAGACGATTACGTCAGATTAATGTATGTAGCCATGACTAGAGCCAGATACAACCTCACGATTAGTTCATACTATCTTAATCACGTCGGCAAAGAAGTCGCCACCAGTCCGATCATACAAAGTAGTTTTGATATTAAAAATGTAACTGAAGAAAACGAAGCTAAGCTTGTACAAGTTTTAACAGAAAATCTAAGATGGCCAAGCCTAGATGGCGGACAAGAAAAGGCAATGCTTAAGGCCAAACTAGAAAACTATGTTCTGAACGTGACGCATCTTCTTAATTTCCTAGACGTAGAGAAGGGAGGCCCTCAGTATTTTAAAGAAAGAAACCTACTTAGATTACCTCAAGTTAAAACAACCAGTATGGCCTACGGTACTGCTATTCACAGTGCGCTAGAAACTGCGCAAGTACTCACTAACAACGGCTCAAATTCTACTAGAAAAGTTAATGAAGATTTTACTAAAGCCTTATTGGCTGAACAAATTCCTGCCGGTGAAATTAAAAGATATGACGCCAAAGGCAAACAAACCTTATCCAGATTATTTAATGAATATTCGTATCAATTCATAAAGGGTAATACTCCGGAACAAAAATTATCTGATATTCGTCTCGGCAGCGCTGTACTTAGCGGCAAGCTTGATCGGATTGATAAAAGTGAAGACGGAATTGTGATCGTTGATTATAAGACTGGCCGACCATTATCTAGCTTTGACACCAAGAACAAAACTGAAAGCCTGAAAGCCCACAAACATAAGATGCAGCTTATCTTTTATTCACTTCTAGCTCAGGAACATCCTAGTTACAGTCAATTTCAAAGCATATCCGGTCAGATGGTCTACGTAGACGCTGAAGACAAACGTCATTTAGTTAAAACGTATACGCCGACTCAGGAAGACAAATTACGTCTGAAACAGCTCATAGAAGCGGTATACGCACGGATAACAAACCTAGATCTACCGGACGTCAAAAGCTACACCCAAGATCTTGATGGCATGATCAAATTCGAAAACGATTTGTTAGCCAAATAAAAGACCCCTCCGTAAAGAGGGGCCAATTAATGTCAAAAGTATGACTATTTCTTGCGCTTTGGAGCGGCTTTTTTCTTAGCAACTAGCTTTTTAGCTGAAACTGCCTTGGTTGAAGGAGTTGAGCTGAAAAGGGCAGCTAATTTCTTATAGCCTTCGTCTGTAAACAAACGGTAGTAGAGATTAAATCCAACAATGGCACCTACAACTGGAGCGGCTACGTATGTAGTCCAGACCCAAGTTTTAAGACCTAGAGCAACTGCAGGGTTCAATAGTCCCAAAGAGACTGATGAAGCTGTAGCAACTACAGTACCAACTATCAAACCAAGACCTGCAACTACTGAGCTTAGAGAACGGCTGAAACCTTGGTAGAGTGCAGCTGCAAATGCGAATGCAAATATACCTGCGCCGACTGCTTCAGCAGTGAATACGCGGCCAGTGAAGTTACCAGGGTTATCATTTAATTTTTGACCAATGAAGTAGATGTATAGACTGTAAGCAGCAAAAGCTCCCAATAACTGAAATGCAATATAAAAAACTGCATTTAATGTTGAGATCTTTTTAACTGTCCATGCAGCTATAGTTAGGGCTGGATTGAAATGTGCACCTGAATTTTGAGTTAGAACCAAGCTCATCGCGATGAAAGCAAGTCCTGTTGCACATGCAACGAAGAATGCCAAACCACCTAGGCTTGAAATTTTAACGCTTAATATTATTAGTGTTAATACACCTGCTCCTATGAACTCCGCTAGGTAAGTAGCGATTTTTTGTCTTCCAAACATGTTTGGAACCTCCAATTAGTTAATGGTATAAGCGTAACGTGTCTGTGACTATTTGTAA
>JAYVVJ010000126.1:0-2693 GCA_043787015.1 Candidatus Saccharimonadota bacterium
CCTAATGACTGACGTAGTGCTGTTTGCATCGCTGTTTGCGACCTTCGCCGTACTACGTAATAATACGTTTGGTGGCCCAAGTGGCGCAGAGCTTTTCAGTCTGCCTTATGTACTCGTCGAAACAATAATACTGCTTACTAGTAGCTTTACATGTGGCCTTGCAATACTTGCGGCCAAGAAACAATCAAAGCAACAGGTGCTTTTCTGGTTGGGCCTAACTTTCTTACTAGGGCTAGCTTTTCTCGGCATGGAACTCAGTGAGTTTCGTCATTTGGTAAGTGAAGGCAATAGCTGGCAACGTAGTGGCTTCTTGTCATCATTCTTCACACTTGTTGGTACCCACGGGCTTCACATAGCCGTGGGCCTAATTTGGATGGCCGTGTCATTCTTCTTGGTCATCAAGCGTGGCCTTGGAAGGGCAATGATTCGGCGACTTACTTTGCTCAGTCTATTTTGGCATTTCCTTGATATTATCTGGATATTTATTTTTACAGTCGTATATTTACTAGGGGCTGCACAGGTTTAATATGAAAATACTTAAATCGACCAAACACGAAGCCACAATCGCTACTTATATTACAGGATTCGGACTATCTCTAGCCTTAACTCTAGGCGCTTACTCATTAGTTAAAATTCATTTGAATAATGGTCACACCTCGCTAAGCGATAGTTACTTATTAATATTATTGGCAATCTTGGCAGTCGTCCAATTATTCGTTCAATTGATATTTTTCTTACACATGAATCGTGAATCAAAACCAAAGCTCAATAGATTGATTATGGCGTTTGCCGGCTTAGTAGTTGTTGTGATTGTTGGCGGTTCACTCTGGATTATGACAAATTTGAACTATCATATGCCTATGAACCAAAGCGATTCTAGTATTATTAAAGATGAAATGGTGCAACACTAATTGAAAAATCTCAAAGCCTATTATCGATTAGCTAAACCAGGAATCGTATATAGTAACGTCCTGTCGGCTGCTGCCGGCTTCTTCTTGGCTGCCAAGTTTGGTGTAGATTACGGGCTTCTATTGGCGCTACTAGTCGGCATTACACTAGTCATTGCCTCTGCCTGCGTTTTTAATAATTACTTTGATATTAATATCGATTCCAAAATGGACAGGACTAAGCAAAGAGCTCTAGTCACCGGGTTAATATCTAAGCGTGATGCGCTTATCTATGCAACCAACTTAGGGATACTTGGATTCTTGATATTGGGCTTTTTCACTAATGGGTTAACCGTTCTAGTCGGGATAGTTGGTTATGTTGATTATGTAATTCTTTACGGCATAGCCAAGCGCCGATCCAATTACAGTACAATTATCGGAAGTATTTCTGGCTCAGCGTCTTTGGTGGCCGGTTATGTAGCAGTTAGCAATTCATTTGATTCAACAGCCTGGGTACTCTTCTTTACATTAGTTTTCTGGCAGATGGCTCATTTTCATGCCATTGCACTTCGCCGGATTAAAGATTATCGTAACGCAGGCATCAACGTATTGCCCGTAGTTAAAGGCGAAGATAGCACCAAATTTGTTATCAAAATGTATGTTGTTGGCTTTGCCATGAGTGCTACCTTACTCTTTGTATTGGGCGCCGTCGGCTATATATATCTGCTAACAATGCTGGTTTTGTGTTGGCTATGGCTTTCAAAAATTCATATGGAATATGTCGATAATGAAGAATGGGCTAGAGTAGTGTTCAAATTCTCACTATATGTACTTTTGATTTTTTGCAGCCTTCTAATCTTCAATCCAATCTTGCCCTGAAGTGTAGAATCACATGAACATGCTTATACTAATCACACACATAATTATAGCTATAGCAGGTATTGTCTCAAGCGGCATAGCGTACCTCAGTCCTTCGCAGGCTCGCCTTAACTTAAGTTATGGGCTAGTTGCCGGAACATTGGCTTCAGGAACTTACTTAGTTATTTCAACCTCTTCAGACCTTGTATCATCTTGCGTCACAGGATTGGTCTATTTGGCCGGTGTTTCGCTGGCAATAATAGGCGCCAAGAATAAGTTAGCTGTCGTTAGAGCAAAAAACACCGATTAATACCTATTTAACAGTTTTGAATAGTCTTATAGGACGTATATACTTATAACTGAAGCATTAACATTTTCCGGTGGGCCCCTAGTATGCGAACAACAGATACGATTCCGAACGTACCGCTAAAGAAATTCAAACGAACCAAAATTATTGCCACCCTCGGGCCGGCAACGAATACTTATGACAAAATTCTGAAATTAATTGAAGCTGGTGCTAACGGCATCAGACTTAATTTCAGTCATGGTACGCACGAAGAACGTGATCAACAAATAGCCTGGATTCGTAAAGCATCTAGTGCCTACGGCAAACCAGTTGCTATCATTCAAGACTTGCAGGGTCCTAAGATTCGGCTCGGCGATTTCGACGGCATCGTAAATGTTACAAAAGGCCAGACTTTAAGTTTCGAATTTCAATCAGATTATTCTAGAACCGGGCATTTACCAACTCAATACGACCTAAGCAAAAAAGTTAAGCGTGGTGAAAGAATTTATCTTTATGATGGCCGAGTAAAGACGGTGGTTAGTAGCGTTCGTGATGGCATTATCTATGCTCATGCAGCCAACGACGGAATACTTATCAAGCGCAAAGGTATGAATTTGCCAGACACTGATTTCGCAGGAGACGTTATTACGGCGAAGGACAGA
>JAYVVJ010000127.1:0-14327 GCA_043787015.1 Candidatus Saccharimonadota bacterium
TATGTTTAGTGTATAATAATATTATGGAACCAAAACAATTCGAAAATAAAGCAATGCAGAATCCTGACCTTCACGGCTATTGGGCTGAGTATTTTCCTAGATATGTCCGAATGGGACTAGTCGGGGCCGTAGTTGTATCTATAGCTGTCTACGCACATGAGAAATATACCAACAGGAATAACGAACAACCTATTCCTAACCAAGACCATTCAGATCCAAATGCCCAAGTTGCCTAACAGACAATAGCCCTTGTAATTTAAGCATAAGTGTGATACAATAATACTCATGTCAAAACGACGTATTGTACGTATCAGCAAAGAAACTTCTTCTATTAACGTCCCTTTTCCAGGAATAGAAGAAGTGGTATCGTCAAACGTTGAATCCAAAGATAGTTCAAGTTCTATTCTAGGCGAACTAGCCGTGAAGGCTGCTCGACGTATCGACACAAAGATTAGTCAACTTTTTAAAACAGTCAGAGATCCTAATGCAACAGATCAAGAAATTGATCAGGGTCATGGATGGATTAGAGTACCTGTTGAAGAGCCTATAAAAAAGCCAAAACTTTCCACACGACCAATAGAAAATAGATATTCAGACATAGGTTCTGATTTAAGAGCGGATATACCTCAATTTGATCCTAACGAGGATATTAGTTCCTCTGAAGTTACTAGTGCCGCACCAGGGCTAGGCCGAATTGCTGCCAGGGATATGATTGATTCGATTGAAGCTACAAATATTTTGAATGAAGCCGGTGGCGACAGTGTACTAGCTGCGGCTATACAGCGATCTCGTCAAGAAAAACCAAGAGACTAGTACAATAGGTAACATATGAATTATCCCGACCTACCCAGGCCTTTTTTTGTATTGGCACCCTTAGACGATGTAACCGACACGGTTTTTCGTCAGATTGTGGCTTGCTGCGCGGCGCCAGACCTGTTTTTCACAGAGTTTGTGAATGTTGATGGGCTGATGAGTCCAGGCCGGCCTAAATTATTAAAGAAACTACGCTTTACTCCTAGTGAACAGCCTTTGATTGCTCAAATTTGGGGGATTAAGCCTGAGAATTTTGAGGCGATTGCGTCACAAATTGCTGATGGAAGTATGGCGCAGGAATTAGGGCTGCCGGAAGGCGTTAATTTCGCTGGCGTAGACCTTAATATGGGTTGTCCTGAGAAATCAGTTTGTAATAGTGGCGCCTGTTCGGCGCTTATTAAGAATCCAGAACTGGCTGTTGAGATTATTCAGGCGGTAAAACGTGGACTTGATGGCCGCTTGCCATTAAGCGTTAAGACTCGTATCGGCTTCAATGAAGTTGATATGAGCTGGTTTGAAACTCTATTGGCCCAAGATTTACAGATGCTAACCGTTCATGGCCGAACCCGCAAGGAAATGAGCAAGGTGCCGGCGCACTGGGATATAATCGGTCAAGTTCGTGAACTACGCGATAAAATAGCGCCTAATACCTTAATTGTCGGTAACGGTGACGTTTTATCGCGTGAGCAGGGAGTTGAACTTGCGGAAAAACATCAACTGGACGGAATTATGATTGGTCGTGGAATCTTCCATGATCCGTTTGTGTTTGCCGAAAATACACCTTGGGAAAGCCAGACTAGGGAGCAGAGGATTGAATTATATCGAAAGCAAGTTCAGCTTTTCGCCGACACTTGGAAAAATAACGAGAGGCCCGTGCCAACACTGAATAAATTCTGCAAAGTCTACATCAACGGCTTTGATGGCGCCAAAGAACTCCGCGAACACCTAATGTCCGCCAAATCGACCGACGAATTATTGGAACTATTAAAAATTAATGCTTAAAGAAACTAATTAAATTACAAATATTTATAGAAATTCACGAAGGCATCAGTGTAGATATCTGAGTACTGAGCTTCGTAATTTTCTGCAGTAATTGCCCCACCACGCTCACAAAGGATTGTTTGAATATCCACAATTTTATCATTAACCACGAATACGAAATCATAGCCACCGCAGTTAATCGCTCCACGACCCTCAATTTTATATATATCGAATCCACCGGCTGTGAAAGTCGGAACTACGACCGTCTTATTTCCTAGTATATTTGGTTTTATATAACTTGAAGCAGTATAGTCGGCTGGAGGAGACATATCCTCTGCCTCTACGATCGAGCTTGATTTAGTGTCCCAAGAGTACCAAAAGTTTGTTGGTGGGCCATCCCCACGAATGATTTTAAGATTAAAATCAGTCAAACTATTGATTGCTACCGACGGATAAATTGAACCTCTTGATGCTTCGGTTAAAGTACCCCAAGCCTTAGGATAAGAGAAAGAAACTGACTTATCTAAGCTAACGAATTTTTGCCAATCGCTAGGCATTGGCGTCGAAGCCGTTTTGGATACAGTAGTGCTACTATTTGTTGTCTTTGTTTGGTTTTTGTAGACCATGTAGCCTACTGCGCTAATTAGAATTACGATAATTATTATTAATAGACCTTCAACAGAGCTAAAACCAGACTGGTTGTTTTTGAGTTTATTCATAAGTTTAAGTATAAGCCTGGAAAGTAACATTTGCAATAAAAATGACCTCCGTAGAGGTCAGTAATTTTCTTGGTGGGGGTGGAAGGACAGCGGACTAAAGTCCTTCTCCGGTGAATCTTTCTCCCCGGCTTTCGTGCCGAAGGCCGGGTGCGAGAGTTTCACCTACGATGAACCTCCGACTATTGTCAGCTTTGCTGCCAAGTCGTAGAACCAAGCTTGCGCCATGAACCAAGAAAAAAGCCCCATCGATGATGGGACTCTTTTCTTGGTTGCGGGGGAAGGACTTGAACCTCCGACCTCGTGGTTATGAGCCACGCGAGCTGCCGCTGCTCCACCCCGCGATAATGGTGGACAACAAATTTAACTTGTTAAGTGTAGCAAACAGAGGTAGAAATGTCAATTAGAGCTTGTGCGGTTCAAGAAAAAATTAACCCACGCTTGGATATTTTTTTGATATCCAGGAGTTTTAGATTCGGCAGTTTCGGACTTGGTTATTGATGGCAAACTAGTCGTGTAAGTTAGAGCGATTAGCTCAGGAACGATTATCTCTTTCTCGCCAGGTGCTCCCAAAGCAAAGTCTTGCCTCGCGGCTAGTTCCAGATATTGGTTACTGTCAAAGTATTTATTCTGAAGCGTAAGATTATCGTTCTGGAGTTGCTGCAATGAGTTTTGTTGCTTCAGAGCGGAGATCTGCTTCTGTAGCCCGTAATTGGTCTGAATCGTCTTTATGCCACTCCAGGTGATTAGTAGAACGATGATAGCGAAGACAATCTGTCCCATGAACTGCATATCACCCAGCTTTTGGGTGTAGTAAACAGCTTTGTCTAAGTAATCTTTGGTTTTAATTTTCATAAAAGTCTACTTACTAGTATATAACTTTCTCTTAATTCTGGTATACTCTCATCTGTTAAGTGTTACACTTTGTAGCCTTGCGAACGGGGGTGTAGCTCAGTGGTTAGAGCAGTCGGCTCATAATCGAGGATGCGCGCAGGAGCTCGCTCCGAGCACACCGCAAGATTATCCCAAAGGAGCCGCAGACGACGACGGATAACTGATTAAAAAGATGGATTCTTGGAGGGGGTGTAGCTCAGTGGTTAGAGCAGTCGGCTCATAACTGATTGGTCGAAGGTTCAAGTCCTTCCACCCCCACCAAGAATTCATCTGCGGTCGAAGGTTCATCGTAGCGAGGACGCGCGCAGGAATACATTCCGAGCACGCTGGAGCGAAGAAGGACTTTAGTCAGCTGTCCTTCCACCCCTACCATATCACCTCATTAAGTGAGGTGATTTTAATTGCTTAAAGTACAATTAGTGAATGCTTAATAGTAATCTACTTTTCTCTGACGCTGGTTTGGGCGGTCAGCCTACAACTCAAAACCCTCAAGAAATAAATAGCGGCGGGCTGGGTGGAAATAATAGTAGTGATGTGCAACCAGTGTCATCGACTGACTTGTTATCTACCAATCAAGCGGGTGTGCCGTTAGTAGTTAATTCAGTTCCAGTAATCGGGCTGGGTAGTACAACTACGAGCACACAAGCCATTAGCAAGCCTGTCGTTCAACATAAAACTAATGATGTCATGCTTGGTTTTGCAGCCACATTATTCGTAGCAGCTTTCGTTATATTCTGGGCTTTTTCAAAACAAGCAAAAATTACAACAAAGTAATCATATTCCTCCTTGCGGGGTAGGTAGTCCAGGACGTATTATTAATTTAGGATCAAACGAAACAAAGAATCAAAGCAGAACATTGACAAATTGTCGAAATCGTGTATAATAATATATGTTTCGTGATCACAAACATTAATAAAACAAAAAGGAGAAAAGCATGAAAGCTTTAGAGTTAGCCTTCGAATTCGAAACTACTTCGAATACAGGTATCCTCAAAATCGATCGTTTACTAAAAAAATTGTAAACGAGTCAGTCATAAAAATAGCCCTAGCATTTCGCCCGGGCTATTTTTATTAGCATTCTAATATATCTAGGATAGTTGGACGCCACGTGAAGTTGATGGAGCTAGGGCACCGTTAGTTAGACTGTCGATAAAGCTTTGAAGTGGAATCTCGTATGGCTTGTTCGGTCCTGGAACACGGTCGGTCTTTTCGACTTCTACAAATATAAACTTTGAGCTGTCGCTAGGGTCGCGGCTTACTTTAACGTGCTTCTTGAGAACTTTATCGTAGAATTCTTCGCCATCTTTGAGGTCGGAAACTATCTCCTCGGCGTTGTTAGTGCCCAAGAAGTCAGTAGCTCGAAATTTATCTGCTTCAATAGCTTGTCTTAAATCTGTCTTGTTGATTGAAATGTACTTAGCTGCGTTATCAGCCCCGATTACTTCTAACTGGTATCCGTTACCATTTGATCCTAATAATCTGTATTTGCTTCCATCGATACTGAAGACTAGGCCATTGGAATTAGGGTTTGCTAACCTTTCTAATATTTGGCCGGGACTTAGCGGCTTGGATTGGACTGAGTTTGGATCAATCTCAGCAATTTTTGGAGTTGTATCGTTAGACTTTTCAATACCAGTGGTTTTTGATTCATCATCTTCCGCTACACTTTGCGTTTGAACTTGCACTGGCTGCTGAAGATCAACTACTGGTTGGGATATTGTCGGGCTGTCTGTCTTTACAGGGGTTGAAACATCTTGATTAGATTCAGCCTCTTCAATATTTTCATTAGAATTTTGGTCGTTGAAAATCCCAATTTGTTCGCTTGCAATAGTCTCGGCATTCTCTTCTTCCTGTCTTTTGCTAAATATAGACTTAGGTCCCGGAGGAGGAACTACGCCGGTAAGAGGGAAGACGCCTTGTGGTGGAGCGGCTGGAGAGGCATTCTGGACGATCTGCTCGGTTGTTTCGGTAATATTGATACCGTCGCTGTTTTCGCCAAGTACAGCCGCGATTGACATGTTAGTGCTCTCGCCAGTTGCGACACCGGTATGCAATGATTTACCTAGGAAATGCCATTTGCCATCTTTGGACGTAAATAAATCGCGCAGAGCAGATCCCTTTGGTATTACTGCTTCAATCTTGCCATCGACTACACTAAGTGGAACTTTCACTGAAGTGCCATCACTAGCATCTAGGTAGGCGAATAGGTTGCCTTCTTTAGCAGACTCCATTAGATTGACGCTGACGCCATTTCCTCCAGCAACACCAGGATTTTGACCAATTACAATTCCGCCAGCACTATCGGTGTGGAAGTTCATGCCGAGTTCAGTACCGTCAGATCTGCCTGGAGTGTCGTTATTGAGGAATTCAGTAATACTTTGTTTTGTACCGCCACTGCGTTCAAGTACTTGGGCAATACCAACTCTAGAAGTTGTAGTCGTACTTATTGTTTCGGAGGTGCCGGCACCAACAGCGCTTTGGCTGCGGAAGTTATCAATTAGTGTTCGAGCGTTGCCTTTTGTAGCTACTTCAAAACCGACAGCGCTAAGCACGGCAGCAGCAGCGGCTAAGCCACCACCAAATTTGGCAGCATTTCGACCTTGTTGGTTAATGTAGGTATCGATAGCAGCCTTAGTTTCGGCTAAATCGTTTTGTATCGCTAACTCGCTGGTAATTATTTGACCTGCAAGCACCTGATCAAATTCAACTTCTTGAGTGAAAGTTTCGTCTTCTCCTGTATAAGGAACTTCAATAGTCTTTCCGCCATATTCAGAAATTAGCAGGTTTTCCAAAGCTTTTTGGGATTGGATCATTGAGATTCGCTCAGAGTTATAGGTTGCTTTGTCAGTTGATTCGAATAGATTAAGCGACACATTGCCAACATTTGATCGAGCTTCGATGTCGAGTCTACTACCGGTGTCGGCAATCAATGTCATTGCTATCAAAACTTCTTCATTACTTAGGTCGGACCTAAGTTGCCACTCTCCATCTTCCGACTCTTTTGCCATGAAGCTCTGTAAGTTAGTGGTTGTTTCAACGAAGTTTTTGGTAGTCGGCGCGAGGTCTCTCAGTATCTCATCATCATCGCGACTACCCGCTTCACCTCTGGTTATCGAAGCAATATTCACTGATTCGTTAGCTCGTTTCCTGCCTAAATGTCTAGCATAAACTGCAGATACGGCTGCTCCAGCACCGATCCCTAATATTGCACCTGCTGGTCCAAGTAGGGCTCCGCCTAGGCTAGCACCTGCTAACTTCGCGCCCTTAGTTGATAATTGTTGCGTAGCCCAGTTTCCAGCAGCACCGCTACCTACCCAAGATCCGGTTACTATGGCTGACTTGGCTATTACTGAAGCAGTATTCCTGGCCTTCATTTTGGCGGCAGTCGTTTCTAGGTATTTTGTCTCAAGGTTATTATTGGAACCATAGATAATATTTCCAATTTTGATTTTCATCTGATCTATCATTGAGGTCACTTTTTCGCGACCATTATCGTGGCCAAGTACAGCCATGCAGCTTTCGAGTATCTTGGCTGCGTTAGAAGTTGCGACTTCTAAATCTCCTGTACCATAATTCTGGTTTTCACTTCTAAACTTGCCGAATCTTGCGTCAAGCATTGACCCGTACTGTTGTTTAATTTTTGCTATATCTTCTTGGCTAAGTCCAGGCTGGCTAACAGCCTCTATAAATTCATGTGTAATTGCCTTAGCATCAAGTGAAAGTTCAACTTGAATCGGATCATCGTCTTCATGTCGGATACCATCTACAGTTATTACGCTGTCTCCTTCTCTTTGGAATACCTCGTCTGTCATTGCAGTCAACATAGCTCTAGATGCTGTATCTAAATCGTTAACTTCATAGCCCAACACTTCTAAGAAACGGTTAGGAGAGATGCTGCCGCCATTTGCTTCTACTTCAGACAGAATATCGGCTTTAAGTCGTAAGCCTATGCCTCGTTCAGCTTCTTGTGCAAATAGAGCACTGTATTTTATGCCTGTACCAATTTTTTTCATAAAGCCACGGAAACCTTTGGCGTTCTTGACGTCTAGTTTCTCTTGCTCGACCGTTTCTTTGGCCTTTTGCGCGATAATCTTATCTACATTGCCTAATTTGGCATTGCCAAGCTCAAGTATTTCAACCGGATCTTCGTCCTTTGGTTGCTCAGTCTTAACTTCTGATGGCGATTCTTCTGTAGCATCTTCGACTTTGATTTCTTTACGAAGTTTGGTCATATCTTCGTGAAGTTTATCTATATGTTCTAGTTTCTTGTCTTCGCTGCCGCGCTTTGCAAGTAGTCTTGTTTTAATTTCCTCTTGTACGTCGGTCGAAACTGTTCTGTCACCCACGTCTTCAGCTTGTGCCCATTTCTTTACAAGCTGTTTTTCGGTCATTTCCTGTAAAGTTTTGCCCATTGTTTCTTCGTAATGAGTATCCTCGTCAGGCGCAGCATCAGCTTCAGTTCTACTTCTCAACAAATAATCCCTAATATCTTCGTAACCACGAAGCTCTCGGTCAGATTTTTTCTTAGGCTCTCCAAACGGCTTACGGGCGGTGTCTACTGATGGCCAGGCAGCAATTGTTGCTTCAGTAGATTCTAGCCAATCTGGATTATCTGTTTCTGTTCGTTCTTCGACGGTTCGCTTGGCTATTTCGTTTATTGCAGTTTCTTGGCCATGTTCAGCGCCGGCTTCGAAAGAACTAACTGCTAATTGTTGCTCATGAGTAGCATTTCCGTTTGCCACAGCCTCGTGAGCTTCTGCTAATTCAACGGCTATTCGTTGTTCTGGTAATACAGGTGGTATTGCTAACTCTGACTCAAGTTCTACTGGAAGCTGTTCGCTAGTATTCATATTAAGTTCCTAAATAAGCCAATCTAACCTTAGTCAAGGCTGCTGTAGTTACTATATCCATGTCAATGTCACAACTTTTAATGTAATCAACTATGGCTTGATCAGTGTCGTTACCGGAGTCTAGAAGTTGATTAAAACCATCAATCTGAAGAGGCGTCATATAGCTTAATAGTTGCATATTAATAGCATCGTCCATCTGTGACTTAAGTTCTTCAGCCATTTCAGCCTTGAGTTCGTCATTAGCATAGCCTACCTTAACGCCTACATATTGTTTGGCTAGTTCGAGCAGTTGGTCATTGTTCATATGTTTATTTTATTCTCACTTTAGTTAAATATTACACTTCGTTGTAATAAATATCAATCAGATATAACAACTCAATAGTTAACATAAAAAAACTCCACCAAAAATGGTCGAGTATTTTTATGGTAGCGGCGAGTGGAGTAGCGGCTTTGCCTTTTCCGCTGTGGCGTGCTCCCCGGCTTTCGTGCCGAAGGCCGGGTGTGCGCGTCCTCGCTCCACGACCCACTGACCTAGCGCTTTTGACTTCTTCAAAATCACGGTCAGTGGTTCAGTCTATCATCACTACCAACAAAAATACCCGAGATAGACTCGGGCACTTTTGTTGGTAGCGGCGAGTGGAGTTGAACCACTGACCCCAGGCTTATGAGTCCTGTGCTCTAACCACTGAGCTACGCCGCCGTCGTCGAAGCTTACGGGCCAATCTCGTTTTGCCGCCTAGGCGGCAAAAGCTTCGATCTAGCCCTATGCTTCTCCTCTCAATTTCACATTCAGTCGCTTTCGCTCCTTGGAATATGAAATTGGGTAGTCGCAATTAAATAATTGCCAAGACAGGGGGTAATATAGCATGAATTACATCTGTTGAACAGACTATTTAGCTATTTATCAATTTTCCATTTAACAAAGTATTTTTAAAATTACTATTTACTAAACTGGAAGATGGTAGTCATTCCAGCGAAAGCTGGAATCTCCCTAAGCATTTTAGTAGTACTTGAATTGTCAGGAGATCCCAGTTTTCGCTGGGATGACAATAAGGACTAAATGATAAATAGTGAATGGTGAATGGTAACTTATTTGTTAAATGCCAAATGGAAAATGACAAATAAGCGACTTACTAACTGCTAAGATAGAGGCATGGATATTCAACTTGAACCTGGTAGTTATGTTGTCGCCGTTAGCGGTGGTGTCGATTCTGTCGCACTATTACATTTGCTCCACGCTAAGAATTTGGCGGCAGCTGCCTCAGGCAAACCAACTTATAAATTAATCGTGGCACACTACGATCACGGCATACGTCCTGATTCAGCCGAAGACCGCAAGTTGGTTCAGACTATGGCTGAAGCTTATGGTCTGCAGTTTGTTTATGATGAAGGCAAGCTCGGCGCAGATACTAGCGAAGCAAATGCTAGGTTAGCTAGGTACAAGTTTCTAAATGGCGTGATGAAAGCTAGCAAAAGTCAGGCGATCATCACGGCTCATCATCAAGATGACCTTATCGAAACTGCAATATTGAATCTACTTCGAGGCACAGGCCGGAAGGGCTTAACATCACTTTCTTCGCGCATTAGCCTCAGGCGTCCGGCACTGCATATCCCGAAGCAAGCTCTTATCGATTATGCCAATGACCAAGGATTAATTTGGAATGAAGACAGCACTAATGCCGATCCAAAATATTTAAGAAACTATGTACGTAATTATATTTTGCCCAAAGTTGATGATGAATCAAAACAAAAACTCAAAGATATAATTGCCAAATTACAGATTCAAAATAGCGAATTGGATCAAGCTTTGGTCAACGCCCTCCATCTACAGTCGGAAAAGGGCAAAATAGATAGAGCGTGGTTCAATCAGCTGCCTCACGATGTCGCCAAAGAAGTCATGGCCACTTGGCTACGCTCGCACGGTTGGACGAAAATTAATCGTCCTGGCCTCGAAAAGTTAGTTGTGGCCGCCAAGGTTGCAGCTGCCGGCAAAGTATTTGAACTATCAAAAGATCAAACAATGAAGGTTAGCGCCAAGTACCTAGCACTCGTAAGTAATGAGCGCTAGTCAAAAAATAATGGCCAAGGTATAATATTTTAATGGATAAAAAACCGCTTCGTACCCCGACAAAATTAAATAAGAACAATAAGCGTGGAGCCAAGAATGCAGGCTTCATAGCATTAGTCGTTCTGTTTGTTTTAATTATTTTTTCATCTTCTAATCAAGGATTGAATCTTAAGCAAATTTCATCGTCTACTGCGATCTCCGATTCTAACAACGGTAAATATTCAAAAATTGTCATTACCGGTAACCAGCTAGACATCACTCCTGTTGGTTCTGATAAAGCTACTTTGAAGGCCTACATTGACGGCAACTCTAGCCTTAAAGAGCAAGGCTTCGACGTCAGCAAAATAAGCGTCACTTACAAGCCACAAACTTCTGGCTCTTCATCTTGGGTAACCATCGCCAGCTCGATATTGCCTATTATTCTTATCGGCGGATTCTTATTCTTCATGTTGCGTAGTGCTCAAGGTCAAGGCAATCAGGCTATGAGTTTCGGTAAGAGCAAAGCACGTCTTTATGGTAATGAAAAAGATAAATCGACTTTCAAAGATATCGCCGGAGCTGATGAAGCTAAGCAGGATCTCGAAGAAGTTGTTGAGTTCTTAAAGTTCCCAAAGAAATTCGCAAGCATGGGCGCCAGAATACCTAAAGGTGTACTGCTCATAGGTCCTCCAGGAACAGGTAAAACTATGCTAGCTAGAGCTGTAGCCGGTGAGGCTAATGTGCCTTTCTTCAGCATCTCAGGATCTGAATTCGTAGAAATGTTCGTTGGTGTTGGCGCATCTCGCGTTCGTGATCTATTTGCCAAAGCTAAGAAGAATGCTCCATGTATTATCTTCGTCGATGAAATTGATGCTGTCGGTCGCCGCCGTGGTTCAGGTATGGGCGGTGGACACGATGAACGAGAACAGACTTTGAACCAGATCTTAGTTGAAATGGACGGTTTCGAACAAGGTGAGAATGTCATCGTCCTAGCCGCTACCAACCGTGCTGATGTGCTTGATCCAGCCTTACTGCGACCAGGTCGTTTTGACCGCCGCGTCAATATCGGTCTTCCAGACCGCAAAGACCGCGAAGCAATTCTAAAAGTTCATTTCGCCAAGAAACCTTTGGCAAAAACAGTAGATCTAGATTCTCTAGCTGCTAAAGCTGCCGGAAGTTCTGGCGCCGACCTAGCCAATATCGCCAACGAATCAGCTATCATCGCGGCTCGTAATAGCCACAGTGAAATTACGCAGAAAGATGTTACTGATGCTTTCGAGCGCGTGGCTATCGGACCAGAGCGCAAGAGCAAGGTTATGACAGATAATGACAAGAAAACTACGGCTTACCACGAAGCTGGCCACGCTCTAGTTGGCCATGTGTTGCCTGATAGTGATCCTGTCCACAAAGTTACGATTATTCCTCGTGGTGACACTGGCGGCGTGACTTGGTTCATTCCACCTGAAGACCGCGTTTTCGTTTCTCTAATTCAGTTCAAAGATATCTTGGCCCGCGGCCTTGGAGGTCGCATTGCTGAAGAAGTTATCCTAGGCCGTGACCGCATTACAACTGGCGCTGGTAGCGACTTGCAACACGCCGCTGAACTTGCCCGTGATATGGTCATCAATCAAGGAATGGGTCAAAAATTGCGCGACCAAGTTTTCCATGTTGATTCTGGCATGATGATTGACCGACTTGTTCACGAACGAGATTATTCTGAAGATACTGCCAAAGTGATTGACCAAGAAGTCGAAGCTCTAATTACTGAAGCCGCTAACCGTGCTCGCTTCGTGATCAAAGCTAACCTACACAAGCTTGAAGCTCTCAAAGATGCTCTTATTGAAAAAGAAACTGTCGACGCAGACGAAGTTAGCAAATTGCTTGATGGCGCTAAGATGCCTTCAGACGCCGCGCTCTACTAAGAAGTCATCCGTAATCTGTTTTCAGTAGTCTGTTAATACAAAATCTCAAGTCTGAAGCCCTACTGAATACAGACAACTGACAACAGACAACTATCTGTGTTTTGGGGGTATCGCTAGGTCGACACCTGATTTATACTGTGTATAGAAGAACAGAAATAAATATGAATAAAGCCTTGAAAATACTTCAGCCAACCGGCAAAACCAAACTCTTAAGTATTGGTAATGCTGCTGCTCTTTTGATTGCAACTTCCTTGGTTGGCCAGTTATTAGGCTTCCTACGAACTAAATTAGTCAATGCCAACTTCCCGATAACTGGTCCTAATAGTACCGACGCCTATTTCGCGGCCTTCATGATACCGGACTTCTTTTTCTTCACCTTAGCAGCAGGTGCTCTAGGCGTAACAATGATCCCGGTACTATCTGACAGAATACATAATGGAGATCGCAAGGCTGCATGGGAACTTGCCACATCTGTCATGAACTTCTTAACGATTATTATGACGGTCGTGGGTGTGATCATGATTGTATTTGCTAGACCGTTAATCCAGTACATCGTAGCGCCAGGCTTAAGCGAACCACAGCTTGATACAGCCACAAATATCATGCGGTTCCTAGCTTTCAACCCATTATTATTCACTGTAGCGGGAATATTAATTAGCGTACAGCAAACCATGGGTCGTTTCTTTTTCTATGCCATTGCACCACTGTTTTACAACCTGACAATCGTTGCTAGTATATTTGTTTTTAAGGATAGCATCGGTTTGGTTGGCCTTGGAGTCGGTGCACTTATAGGCGCGTTAGTCCAGCTAATAATAGTAGCCATAGGAATAATCAATACAAGCTTTCATTGGCACCCGAGAATTATTTGGCGAAGTAGCGATTTCCGTTCAATATTGAAGAATTTACCAGCTCGTTCTCTAGATCAGGGCGTTGACCAGGTTCAAGCTATTGTCGAAACTAGAATCGCCAGTGGCCTCGGTACTGGCAATATTACCTATTACAACAACGCTTACATATTGAGCACGGCACCGATATTACTACTTGGCACCGCCATATCGACAGCGGCATTTCCGAGGCTAAACCAGCGACTCAGCCAAGGTCGTCCAGATTTATTCCGTCGCGATTTCTTGATGGTGCTTAGGGCCATGATCTGGCTAAGTGCGCCTGTAATCGTGATTTGTTTCCTTGCTCGAGGTTACTTAGCCCGATTGATCTATGCTCAAGGTAATCAGAAAATTGCCGGCATCTTTGGTCTTTTGACGGTCGCCATATTCTTTAGGATTTTATATTCTATAATTTCGCGCTGGTTTTATGCCCATAAGGATACTCGTACGCCATTGTTTGTTTCAATATTCGTAGTCATATTCAATATTATTTTGGCCTATAGTCTTGCTAAGCCTAGCGTTTACGGTGTCTACGGATTGGCAATCGCTCAATCAATCGTCGCTATGATAGAAGTTGCCATACTTACCGCCATTATGCTGTATAGAGATCCAAAGCTTTTCGATTCGTATTTCTGGAACGGAGTAGTTAGGATAATGTCAGTTACCGGATTCAGTATGGTGGCGGCCTACACCATGGTTAAAATTTATCCGCTGCAATTAGCAGATACGGGAATATTGACTCTTGGTACAAAACTTCTACTGATTTCTGGTGTAACTTTTATAGTTCATATGGGCATTTCAGGCTTGTTCGGGCTAGAAGAAGCTCGGCCATTCTTCCGCCGTGCCAAATCTTTGATATTTCGACCAGCAAAACTCGACACCTAAGTTGTTTATCAATGCACATTAAGGTTATTTAACATTTTACATTGTTCATTTAACAAATTAATTATCATTTACCAATTAGTCATTTAGCCTGAATTCCAAGATGTTTAATAAATGATAATTTTAGTAATAATTGTGAACTAGCAAATATTAAATCTGTAAATAGTTATTTCACCTCTGTTATTTTTGCACCAAAAACGATATAATGTCATGACATGCAACAAGACCGAATTCGTAATTTCTGTATTATCGCCCACATAGACCATGGTAAATCTACCTTGGCTGATAGGCTATTGGAGCTAACCGGTACCATCGACAAGCGCGATATGAAAGCTCAAG
>JAYVVJ010000128.1:0-2675 GCA_043787015.1 Candidatus Saccharimonadota bacterium
AATATCGCCCAAGTCTAGGTATCAACATCTATACACCAGGTAATATCGTTGGCATTTTGAGTTTCATCGCTTTCGCTTGGATGGTGCTTATTATTCATACTGTGCTTAGCCTTAGAGTCTATGGTATTCATCGTCAAGTAGCTATCACTATCCTATCTCTCGGAATATTGCTATCCGTACTTAGTATTCTTATAGTCAATTCATTATTGCTACTACGATAATATGACAGACATAGAAATACCGTACGAAAAGGATCGCAATAGGCGCTATCGATTTTTTGAAATTCTACCTGGTTCTTTGAGTTGGTTACTTCTGTTCATGCCGCTGATTCTTAGTTTTATCAATGTCACTCTGGCAGTATTTTTCATACTAATATATCTGTTAATCTATTTTACTAGAGCGATTGCCGTAAATATTAGAGCTTTGGCTGGATATAAAACAATGAAGCACCATATGCGACTTGATTGGACGGCTTTAAATGCTGATTTGGAAGCAGGTGAGCCAACTAGCACGTCTATCGAACGACCACAGTGGCATTTATTGAATCTACAGCGATTGCATCGCCGAGAAGTCCATTATCACCCGGGTGAATTAACGCACGCCGTGATAATCGCTACCGTAAATGAAAGCCGAGAAGTACTAGAGCCAACCATACAGTCTGTTATAAATGCCGATTATGATACTAAACGGATGATTTTAGTCATCGCTTATGAAGGCCGCGCCGGCAAGGCCAGTGAAGACCGTGTAATGGAACTTATCAATCTGTATGGACACAATTTCTCTCATGCTATGGCTGTTAAACACCCGGCTGGCATAGAAGGCGAAGTTATCGGTAAGGGTGGTAACGTCACTTTCGCCGGCCGCGAATTACAAAAATATCTTGAAAAATCCAAAATTAGCCCTGATAAGGTGTTAGTTACGACTCTAGATGCTGATAATCGACCCGATCCACGTTATTTTGCTGCACTTAGTTATACATTTTGTGTAGTACCAAATCCTATTCGAGCGTCTTTCCAGCCATTGCCGATGTTCACTAATAACATTTGGGATGCTCCAGCACCAATGCGCGTCATCGCCACCGGTAATAATTTCTTCTATATTGTGCTGACTCAGCGTCCACACCTTGAGCGTAACTTCTCAGCCCATGCTCAAAGTATGCAGGCTTTGATAGAGATGGATTTCTGGAGCGTTCGCACTATCGTCGAAGATGGCCACCACTTCTGGCGAAGTTATTTCCGTTATGATGGCGACTACCGAGTTTACCCTTTGAGTATTCCGATTTATCAGGACGCCGTACTTGCCAATGGCTATCTAAAAACACTTAAAGCCCAGTTTATTCAATTACGCCGTTGGACTTATGGTGCTTCAGACATCGCTTATATCGCCAATCAAGGCTTTTTCAAGCGTACTAAGGCCCGTAAGTTAGACGTAACAGCCAAATTACTCCGTACCCTGGAAGGCCATGTCAGCTGGGCTGTGGGCGCTCCACTAATAACTTTTGCTGCTTTCATCCCGGCATTGATGCATCCGCAAAGCTTCGCAGCTAATGAATTACCCCTTATTGTCAGTAATATCCAACGACTCGGCCTACTCGGCCTATTCGCATCCTTATATGTCAGCATGCGCACTCTTCCACCTCGGCCAAGTCGCTACAAGCGCCATCGATCTCTATTTATGTGGTTGCAATGGCTGTATCTTCCTATAACTACCATCTGTTATGGATCGGCAGCCGCGCTATATTCTCAGACTCGCTTAGTTTTCGGAAAGTACATTAGTAAATTCGATGTTACAGAGAAAGCCACGGTTAGCGAGAGTGGTCACACTACCAGTTCCGACGCCGACCCAGAAGACAAGTAGTCATCAGTTTCCAGTAATCTGTTATCTGTCAAAAAACTCGCGCAACCTACTGATAACTGATTACAGATTACTGACGACTTGTGTTGTGGTTGGCTTGATAATGGACGCTAGCAGCTTTGTCGAAGCGATTTAGCGCCACTTGAACAGTCTGTGTAATCTGTTTTGGAGTCAATATTCCGTTAACCGCCAGGGTGCTTAGCTTATTAATAACAGTATCTGTAAGTCCGGCTGCATCTTCTAGGCTTTTATCACGGTGTTCTAGGCTTTTATAGATACTAAGTAGTAGTTTGTCACGATTGAAGGGTAAAAGGGGTTCAGAGGCTCGTTTAATGCTCCATACAGCGGAGTAATCAGCAGTCTCAACAGTACTAAAGATAGAATTGCAGTTAGTGCACTGGCGTCTACGCCATTGTTGATTGCTGCGACGCTGCGGGCGAGAGTTAATTACTTGAGTTTTTTGCTTACAACTTATACAAACCATGACTACATATTGTCATAACGCTGTTAAAAGTGCCAGTGCATAAGTCATTAAAAAACAGTGGGTAAATACCACTGTTTATACTTACGTCTAATTGTAGCTACAGGGGTAGCGGGAATGTGCGACCTTGCCTATAACGATTATCTTGAAGATGTACCGCTGGTTGGGCGAAGTCGACGGATCCGATTACTGACTGGTTTTACTGAAGATAATTCTTCGTAAAACAACTTGAATGCGTCTAAGGCGCTGGATTTATTTATACCAAAACTTCCTGCTTAACCGATTTACTTTAGCAGTCTAAGCGATTCTAGTCAAGGCTAGGGCATGTAAAGATAAGCAT
>JAYVVJ010000129.1:0-6314 GCA_043787015.1 Candidatus Saccharimonadota bacterium
GCTGGTGAAGAAGCTACCTACACCGATTAGAACAATAAAACTTATAGTAGCGAGAGTGACCATGAAGGCAGTGCGATTGAATTTGAAAACTGAGAAGCGATCGCTGAGTGTCTCTTTAGGTGATGGTGTATTAATAATTGCAGGAAAAACACTTTCCAAGTGAGCCCTACCAACTACGGGAGTTATTTCTACGGGGGCAGATTCAAGGCTGGAGTTACGGTAAGTGTTGCCGTATTGGAGTGGAGTGATGTTTTGTGGCTTGATTACAGACTGAGGTCCCTGGATAAACGAGGATACAGGGGCCTGTTCAACGATAGGCGATAATTCCTCAACTGCTGTCGACGTAACAGAAACAGGTCGCGTGACTAAACTAGGATCATGTGTTGATTCCGCTATATTTTTTTTGAAACTATCGTCTATTGGGTTCATTTTATAATTTTTATATTTGCCTGCTGTTAAGCTTTTGTAGTATCTAACCTATTATCTGCTAAATAACAGAGGTAATCAAGGAATATTTGATTATAAATATTATACTGTTTTTATTCAATTTTAAAATAGTTTTGGTAAAATTTTTGTTGTAAATATGTGTACGGGAAACAAACTAATCTGTAGAATATCTGTTTTCTACTAGAATAATAACCTTCTGCTTATGCTGGTTGTTGTTATAATAACTTCTGCATAAATTTATGGTGTGACTTTTCCACAGGCCCTTTAATCCGTTTGCAGGATTATTGACATATTTATTAGTTTTCATTAATTTCTAAATTATCATCTATAAGTCGTCAGAGCATACGAACAAAGTAATTAATTAGAAAATAATTTACAGTTTGTTGAATATAAATCTGCAGATAGTTTTATAGGGTTTTGAGTTGTTTGGAATGCATTGCAAGCGTCGAGATAATCAGTGGTTGCTTAGTTTCGACATCTGTTAATCTGGCTTCATGATTATTAACTCGGGATTTGACTTTAAGATTGTCGCTGATCATCTCTATCATGTGTTTCACTGTTGAATATGTATCTTCTAATAGGACTTCAACTCTATAAACTCTAGCATCAACACTACCTAAATTGGATTCAAGGCCAACTAATCTGACTTCAAGTTGATCGAACCTGCCCTCTAAGCCGTCAAATCTACCTTCTAAATTGTGCAAATTATCTTTAATATCATTAATAACCGGGGATTTTTCAATCCCCTCACTAATCATCCCCTTGATATCTTGCTTGTCGGTAGTGGTTAAACTCATAATTCGTCCTTATTTATAAGTATATACGGCATTGTAGCTCAGGCTAGCCGTAATAATCGCATCAATTAAGAATAGTTTAAGAAAGGTCGGGGGGAATAAGGAACGATGAACGGAGAATCGAGAAGTAGCTGCAACCATTCATCGTTCTTCGTTCGTCATTCGTCATTCTACCTATGGGACTACTCTCTACTCAATCACGAGGTAGTAGAAGCTGTCAACTTCGCTGGCAGCTGGTACGTTGCCGGTAAGAGCATTGTTAATATTGACTGTGAAGGTGGTGTTAGAGCTGGCAGCAACGCTTGCAACTCGTTCTGCAGTGGCCGAACCAACTGCTTTGGTAGAAGTTATGACTATTGATTTAGGAGCGGCTCCATAGGCCTTATTGAAGGTGAAGACCGTATCACAGGTCGTAGGAACGCCTGTGCCAGTCGTAATAACGAATGATCCTGCAGTATCAGTAGATCCAGCTGTAACAGTAGCTGTAGGGGTTACGCCACAGTTTGCTGGTGTGCCGATGGTTGGCGCATTAGTCTGAGTAGACTTGAAGTGGGCATTATCTAGAGTCAGTGAAGCGAATGTAGTTGTAGTGCCTGCGATAGTTATTACTAATCCTGATGTGTCAGCTGTGAATAGGGCTACACTAGCTGCGTTCTGTACCTGGAAGGCTGTAGTAGAGTTAGTTACTGTCTTGATAGCTAGAGTACCTAGAGCTAAATCACCTGATATCCCTGCTCCGATTTGGAGTTGGTTGTCGGCGGTGGCACTTGCAAAGTTAGTATTTGCGCCTAGGGCTAGGTTGTTGGAGCCGGTGGTTAGGTTGTAGCCGGCGCTGTTGCCTATTGCTGTATTGTTGTTGCCGGTTGTGTTGGAAAATAAAGCCTGGCCCCCAAGAACAGAATTATTACCGCCAGTTGTGTTTAGAAATAGGGACCATCCTCCTGTAGCTGCATTATTCGAACCGGTCGTATTAGAATATAAGGTGTTTAGACCGTAAGCAACGTTAGTATTTCCAGAAATGTTAGCTTGAAGTGCTGCTTGGCCGGTAGCGACATTTTGCGAACCAGTTGAGTTGGACAGTAAACTATTTATCCCGTTGGCGACATTACTTGATCCGGTGGTGTTGGATTGAAGAGCACCGTTACCAGTTGCGGTATTGTAGTAGCCTGTCGTATTAGAGCCAAGAGATTGAGTACCTGTTGTGGTATTGCCAAAACCGGTCATTGTTAGGTTGCCTGATGGGCCGAAGAAGTAGTTATTAAGAGCTGTTTGGGCAGTTATAACGTTTATACCATTGTACATATAGGCTGAGCCTGATGAGATGTTGATGTTGCCGGCTACATCTAGTTTCTGGGTAGGAGTTATAGTTCCTATGCCTAATCTAGAGTTAGTAGTATCAACGCTTAGTACGCTAGTACCGCTAGAGTCTCGGACTTGGAAGGCTGATGTAGTATTAGTTGCAGTTGTGACAGTTAGATTAGCTGTTGGTGCTGCTGTGCCGATACCGACCTTTCCGGCTAGCGTCACCACAAGAGCGTCATCAATTTCATTTGAGACTAGTGTAATTGCTGACTTTAGGTATCGGATAATAACTATCCCCGAACCTCCATTACCTCCCTCATATAAGTACCCGCCTGCCCCTCCACCGCCACCTGTATTTGCTGAGCCATTTGTGCCATTACTAGAACTTTGACCAGATCCTCCGCCGCCTAATCCACCGGCTGCTCCTGCCGCACCACCTTGGGCACCATTAGCCGCACCGCCGCCGCCACCCGCATAATATCCACCGGCGCCTGTTGATGTCGCAGTAGCCCAAGCAGAATAGGTATTAAGTCCGATTCCGCCCGCTCCAGTAACAAAATAAGCGGCGTTTTGTCCAGCACCTCCAGCACCACCGCCACCGCCACCAGTATTTTGGCTCGACAAACCGTAGCCAGTTCCGCCATCATAACCCTGTCCAGCGGTTCCTGTCCCGCCAAGTAAGGTCACATTGGAATCAGAACCGCCGCCGCCGCCGCCTGAACCACCACTCGCACCAGTAGCCGTTGTTGTAGAACTAAATGAAGCGCCCCCACCACCGCCAATTGCAGTTTGTGTAGTAAATCCGGAAGCCGTTATGCTTGAATTACCGCCATTATCTCCAATTGTGTCAATAATAGATTTACCAGCACCTCCTGCACCAACAGTTATAGTCAAAGTTGTCGGAATACTGACTGTTGAATTTGCAGTATAAAGCAACCCGCCTGCGCCTGCGCCGCCGTTGTTATATCCGCCTCCACCACCACCGCCAATTACAAGCGTGTCAAAGGTAATTGATCCGACAGATACTCCTAGTGAACCAGAATTTAAAAATGTTCGGTAATAATATGTGGCATCAGCTGTTAAAGTACCGCCGGTTATGATCGGGAATGAATAATCAGGTGTCTTAACGTGCAGTAGCCCAGTTGGTACGTTGGTGTTAATGCCTACATATCCATTAATAGTATCAATTTTTACTACGTCAACGCCGCCGGAGTTCTGGACTTGGAAGGCAGATGTATTGTTTGTAGGGCTCTTAACGGTTACAGAACCGGATGTAGTATCTACATTAAGGACGCTTGAAGCTGAAGCATTCTGGACACTGAAGCCTAGCGTTGAGTTGGTGATAGTCTTAACAGCTAATGTACCTAGTGCTAGATCACCAGATATACCAGCACCTATTTGGAGTTGGTTGTTGGCAGTGGCGGAAGCGAAAGAAGTGTTAGCGCCTAGTGCTAGGTTGTTGGAGCCGGTGGTTAAGTTGTTGCCTGAAAATGCGCCTAAAGCGGTGTTGTTGGAGCCGGTGATGTTTTGGAAAGTGGCTTGTCCTAGGGCAGTGTTACCGCTAGAGTCATTACCTAGAGATAACCAGGTAGTATTGTCGTAGCCAATTACATTAAGTGAGCCAGTTATATTAGCGCCTGTGCTGACGGACAGTGTGCCGCCGATAGTGGCATTATTGTTGATGGTTAGGTCTACAGTACCGATACTAAAATCAAAGATTTGGAGGGTGTTACTGTAGGTGTTCACTACGTAGACATAGTTGCCGCTGATAGCCACGGAGTGAGGGTATGAGTCAGTAGCTTCAGTGCTGCTTAGAATTGGGGCTGCAGGATTAGTGATATCGAAGATTTGGAGAGTGTTGGAGTTAATGTTCGCGACGTAGGCGTAGTTACTACTGATGGCTACATAGTAAGGACTTGCATCGGTGGCGATTGTGCCGGTTAGAGTTGGAGTAGCGGGATTAGTGATATCGAAGATTTGGAGAGTGTTGGAGTTAATGTTCGCGACGTAGGCGTAGTTACCGCTGACAGCGACGGAGAAAGGAGTTAAGTCAGTCGCTACAGTACCAGTTAGAGTTGGGGCTGCGGGATTAGTGAAGTCGAAGATTTGGAGAGTGTTATTCCAGGTCACGACGTAGGCGTAGTTACCGCTGACAGCGACGGAGAAAGGTTGTGTGTCAGTCGCTACAGTACCAGTTAGAGTTGGGGCTGCGGGATTAGATACATCAAAGATTTGGAGGGTGTTACTGCTGGTGTTCACTACGTAGGCATAGTTGCCGCCGATGGCTACGGTGAAAGGATATAAGTCAGTAGCTATTGAGCTTGTTTGAATTGGAGATGCCGGATTAGTGATGTCGAAGATTTGGAGGGTGTTGGAACCAATGTTCACGACGTAGGCGTAGTTGCCGCTGACGGCGACGGAGGATGGGGATGTGTCGGTAGTTATTGAACTGAATAATCCAACATAATCTGCTCCTAGAGATAACGCAGTATTGCCGTCATAACCTACGACTTTTAGGGCTGGAGTTGTATATGCATATTGTTTAATGGATATGTTATCTAGTGTCCAAGTATCGCCGTTGCTCCAGTTGTAATCATCAAAATAGATTGTGTCAGTGCCTGTAAAGTTTGCTGTAAACACTAGTGAATAATCTCCATTGCCCGGTACTGTATCTAGCTGACATAGATCGCTAGAGTTGTTATTAAAGTATAGGCACATTGGAGCATTAGAAGCTGAGACGGTAAACTTCAGATTATAGGTATTACCGGCTACGGTATCTAATGTCGTGGTTAGATATGGGTTACCTCCAGCGTAGGTACTGGTTACGTTTGTTCCTGGGTTGTAGGTGACGTCATTGTATAGTGCCCAGCCTGTAACGCCGCCTATGTCTTTACTAATAGATACATTATCTAGAGTCCATGTATCGCCGATGGTGTAGTTATAGTCATCAAACCAGATGGTGTCAGTGCCTGTAAAGTTTGCTGTAAACTCTAGTGAATAAGTGCCATCTCCCGGTACTGTAGTTGGCTGACATAGATCGCTTGAGTTGTTATCAAAGTATAGGCACATTGGGGCATTAGAAGCTGAGACATCGAAGGTTATTAGATAGCTGTTACCTGCTACGGTATCGAATGTGGTGCGTAGCCATGGGTTACCGCCAGTGTAGGTACTGACTACGTTGTCAGTGCCATAGGCTACATCGCTGTCTAGTGTCCAGCCGCTAGTGCCGCCAGTGAATGTGCCGTTGGTTATAAGTTCTGGGATTGCTGGAGCTATGCTGCTGAAGTCTCCGTTAGTAATAAGCTCTGGGCCTATAGGTACGGCTTCAATTTTTATCTCTAATGAAGCTGAAGGCGCAGATGTTCCTATACCAACACGTCTGTTGACAGTGTCAGTCGTGAATACGGCTACACCAGCCGAGTTCTGAACCTGAAAAGCTGTAATGGAATCTTGACCTGTAGGAGTCTTGAATATGGCATAGCCATTGACTGTCTGTAGGCCGTTGGTGGTGGTATTACCGTTAGTTGTGATGTTGCCATTATTTAAACTATTGCCATTAATGTTAAGTCCTCCAAACGTAGGAGCTGAAGTAGTATTGATGTCTTGTGGCAGGCTTAGTTGGATAGAGCCTTTAGTAGCTGATGTAAGTATTTGGTTGGCTGTGCCGGTAAGTCCTGTTACTAGGTTGGAAGTGAAGCTGTTGCTTAGTCCTAGTTGGTTACCAGCTATGGTTAGTCCCTGACCTATGCCTATAGCTCCGGTTCGTCCGCC
>JAYVVJ010000130.1:0-6305 GCA_043787015.1 Candidatus Saccharimonadota bacterium
TTTCTATAGATATTACAAGGTTCTGCAATTCTTTCTGAATTTTCTTAACGCGCATTAGCATCTTAGCTTGATCAAATCGGCTCATATTTACTCCTTTTAACTTCCATATAATTATAGCAAAAATTATTGTTTATAGTGGAAGGTTGTCTGGGTATTGGTGTTGTTAGGCCAGGCTATAAAGTAAGCCCTTAAGTTGTATGAGCTGCTCAATGAGATTGCTAATGCAATTAGTCCAATACCAATAATTCTAGCAAATGGGTTAATCGGAAATACTTTTAACCATTCGTGTATTAAGAAGGCTATGCCGGTTGCAGCGCAAATGTAAAGAATCGGTATTACAATGCTTAAGCCAACGCCGCCCCCAAAACTAGTTAAAATTGCACCGACTATGAAGTAACTAAGCAGTATCCTAGTACGACCGACTTTCCTATGCTTAGCATAGAAATATATACCCAAGCTAATAATTATCAAAGTAAAAATATCGAATATCGGTGCGTTACGTAGCCAGACTGCAGCGTTATCTGGTCCATGAACTAGAAGGGAAAATATAACGTCCCAAAGATCCAATATTATATTGCCCGGTCCGTTAAATTTATCAGGTATTCCTAGCCATATCTTTAACATGTCCGGTCTAATTAATTCTATTATAAGTAACGGGAACCAAATTAGTCCGCTCACTACGTACAGAAATCTTTGTTTTAAACTATTAAAGAAGTTCCAGCCTTGCTTAATGGCCTTTCTCTCCCAGTACACTGTTAAAACGATTAACCAAACTGCTCCAGGAACATATAGTAAAGAACCCCATAGTAGTAAGCTGCCATAATAAACTAACGGCTTAGTGGCGTGTCTTTGCAAGGCTGCAACAGAAAGCAATAAAGCTGGGATGAGCATCAGATATAGGATGTCAAAACTTGCCAATCGACTAACGTGGAGTACCCATGCAGAAGTTGCGAAAAGTATAGTACTTAGAATGGCCGTTCGATTTCCGTGCCATAATCTGATTAGCCAACCAAATATCCCGATGGTAATTCCACCTAAGATGGCGTTGGGCAATCTTGTGACAAATTCGTTGTGACTCACGCCTAGGGTGTATACAACGGATCTAATAAGCTTAATCGGCAAATAAAGCGGTGATGTGTATATGCCTTGCCAACCGTATGTAGAAGTTATGGCTTGCCATTCTATGTGACTTAGACCACCCTTATTGAGTGATCCTAATTTGTATAGCAGTAGACTACCAAGAGCTAGCATAACTAGTCCGATTACAACCAGTAGGCGTTTATTAGATTCCCAAAATGCAGATAACTTTTTCATGCTTATGTTTATTATACAGAATTAGGTTTATTAGCTACTAAATGGATCTTGCCGCCTATTATCAATAGAGCGGAAACGTTGTTTCTCATTGTCAAAGTAAAGTTCGACAGCTCCTGTCGGTCCATTACGATGTTTCTTGATGAATATATCTGTAATTTTCTTGCGTTCAGTTTCTGGATTATAGTATTCTTCTCGATAAATAAAGGCCACAACGTCAGCATCTTGCTCGATCGATCCTGATTCTCGTAGGTCAGATAGTTGCGGAATTTGTGGGCTTCGGTTTTCTACCGATCGGCTCAACTGACTAAGCGCTAGAACTGGAACATTTAATTCCCTGGCTACACCTTTAAGTCCTCGTGAGATTTCAGATATTTCCTGTACGCGGTTGCCGTCGCTACCAAATCGGCTACTGCCACTCATAAGCTGCAAATAATCGACAATAATTAGTCCTAGTTTGTGCTTGTGCGCTTCTCTTCTGGCTTTAGTGCGAAGTTCACTGACTGTAATACCAGGCGTGTCATCAATGAAAATTTGAGCTTCACTGAGTGTACCCATGGCTTGACCAATTTTCTCAAAGTCTGCATCTGTTAAATTCCCGGTTCTTAGAGCCCAAGCATCTACACCTGACTCCATAGATAATAGTCGATCTACAAGTTGTTCTTTACTCATTTCAAGACTAAATATTAAGACTGGTTCATTGGATTGCACGGCAATGTTATGGGCAAAGTTAAGAGCTAGAGCAGTTTTGCCCATAGAAGGTCGGGCTGCCAAGATGACGAGGTCTGATCTCTGGAAGCCGGCTAGAGTATTGTCAAGATCTTTATATCCAGTCGGTATGCCTCGAATTTTCTTTTTGTCTTTATGTAGGTCATCAAGTCTATCGAAACTTTCAGCAAGAATTGTCTCAAGGCTAATTACACTTTGCTTTACATGGTGCTGACTAACTTCGAAGAGTCTTGTTTCGGCTTCTTCGATAAGTTCACTTAACTTTTTAGATTCGTCATATCCAAATCCAGCCATGTCCTGAGAGGCAGAGATCAGTCTTCGTCTCATTGATTTTTGAGCTACGATATCAGCGTATTGTTCGACGTGAGCCGCTGTAGGGACGAAATTTGTCAACTCAGTTAAGTAGCTGGCCCCTCCGATAAGATCTAACTGCCCGTTGTTTTTTAATGTGTCTGCAAGAGTAAGAACGTCAATTGCTTCATGTCTTTCATAGAGTTGATTCATGGCTTCATAGATTCGTTCATGTTTTTTATCGAAGAAATCTATAGCACTTATACTGTCAGCTATTTTTACAATTGCATCGCTATCAATAAGAATTGAACCGAGTAATGATGCTTCGGCTTCTGTATTTTGCGGTTGAGGTTGGCGAGTTTGTGGTTCCATAATCTATTATCTTTCGATAGTACTATGATTCTATCAGTTCTCCGCCGCCAAAAATATTGCTTATGGCTGATAATTCATCATTTTCTTTTACTTGAATGTCTGCAGTTTTGGAAGGTTGATCTTTCAAAGGTTTGGCATTTTTATCGACTATGCAGGTAACTTTGACATTCTTTCCCGTTAATTCATGAACAATGTCTGCTACAACTTGTTGATTTTTAGTTTCACTGATTCGTTTTTGATGAAATGCGAACGCAAATGATAATTCTAAGTTCTTATTATCAACAAAGTTTGGTTGAGCCATTCTAACTACTCCGTACAGAGTGTTATGACGTTTCTTAAGGGTATTTAGAACGGTTGGCCAGAGTGTTTCGTCATATTTACTATCGCCAGGAGCTGGTTTGAGCTCTTTGATTGATTTCTTTGGCGTTTCTTCTTTAGGTTTAGGCTCATCATTTTTAGCAACTGTTACAGATTCGATTATTATTTCTTCTTTTGGTGCTGCTACTTCTAATTTTGCAATTTCTACTGCTTTTGGTTTAGTAATTTTAACTATTGGATCGGTTGATGGCCGAGAATGGCTTAGTAATGTTATCTCTAGGATTCGTTCAGGATCGTGAGCCGCTGGTACGGCAACTAATTGTCCTAGTAAAGACAATAATTGATCTGAAGGTAGTATTAGTTGATTATCAAGCAGTGACTGTCTAAGTATTTGACTAAGCTGTTTGGCAATAGCTGCAGCTTGGTAACCTTGATTATACAATTTGGAAAGAGTTGTCACGACAGCACTAAGATCGGCCCCCGATGACAGTTGGGCTACAATCTGAGCAACTAGATCAGAAGGCGGTATGCCAAGTAATTGTCGGACATTATCGGCTTCAATCTTGGTGCTTTGATTACTAGCTTGATCAAATAGACTGATACTGTCGCGGAAACTGCCTTCTCCGTGTTCGGCCAGTAGTTCTAGGGCATCGTCACTTACATCTATTTTCTCTTCTCTAGCTATATGTTTAAGGTGTTTCACTACTTCGTCCATTTCAACTGGCTTGAATGTGAACCTTTGTGTGCGGCTAACGATAGTTTCAGGCAGTTTATGAGCATCTGTTGTGGCTAAAATGAATACAACATGAGCTGGCGGCTCTTCAAGAGTCTTAAGTAGGGCGTTGAATGCTTCCTTCGTCAACATGTGCACTTCGTCAATAATGTAGACCTTGTACTTGGCACTTGTAGGTGCAACGTATACTCTTTCGCGCAGTTCTCTAATCTCATCAATTCGACGATTACTAGCGGCATCTATTTCGATGATATCGATATGGCTAGAATCATCTGTATACGGCAGATTATTTATTTCATGCGCCAAGATACGTGCCACTGATGTTTTACCTACACCTCTAGGCCCCGTTAAGAGATAGGCATGACTTATACGACCACTTTTGATTGCTTGATTAAGCGTAGAAGTGATGTGATCCTGTCCAATAATCTCTTTAAGAGACTTTGAACGATACTTTCGGTATAAAGCCTGCCCCATTAGGTACTATTGTAACAAGTATAAAGTTTAAAGTATCAAGTAAAACCTACATCACATGAGTAGAAAGTAAAAAGAAATCAAGTTAAAAGTACTTTATGAACTTTCCACTTTACAAACTATTTACTTTATTGTCTATTGTCTAAAGGGCGGCTTCGAGAGCGGCCCATTCGGCGTTGCTGTCGTCTTCAGGAACGTTGACACTGACCTGATCACCTGGCTTAGCTTTGAAATAAGTAACGCTGGCTAGTAGTACACGAAGGCGCTTACCGGCGACATCTACATAGTAATGACCGCCTTCAAGTATAAGTGAGCCTACAACTTGCTTGCGTGCTATTGGGCCAATTTGCTTGTATAAGAATGTACCGTCTTCAGCGATAGTAAGTTTCAAGATGTCCCCTTGGACTAATTTGGACTTACTAGCGTAATTAGCTGGTACAGGATAGACTTTGCTATCGCTACCGACCATATTCTGACCGTCGAACACGCCTTCAATAACCTTGCCTAGCGTATCTTCACGAACAATATTCTGAACTTTTTCATCATCACCAACTAGGCTTATAAGTAATTCTGTAGCTGCAGCTAAACTAGTCTCAGCTTCCTGGATTAAGGTTCGTAAGCGTTTTACTTGTTTGTCTGCTACATCTGGCATATTAGTCTCACTATAAGTTTTATTTCTGCAACTTCCTCCTTAAACTACCATGTTTCGACCTCCAAGTCAAAGCATCAATATATTTCTGTGGATAAAGTTACACCTTTGATAAACGTCATAATTGACAATGCCGCCCCAAAAAAATGGAACGGCATTATCAAATTAGTTCTAGAATCGTCTAGTTAGACTAGTTCGACTGTAGCGCCAGCTTCTTCAAGCTTGGTTTTAGCAGCGTCTGCATCGTCTTTCTTAGCTTTTTCTAAGACTGGCTTTGGTGCACCATCAACGATAGCTTTAGCTTCGCCTAGGCCGAGGCCTGTGATGTCCTTAACAGCCTTGATGACTGCAACCTTCTGTGCGCCGGCATCCTTTAGGATGACGTCGTATTCGCTCTTAGCTTCAGCTTCAGGAGCTGCAGCGCCAGCAGGAGCAGCAGATACAGCAACAGCTGCTGCAGCTGGTTCAATGCCGTACTCGTCCTTAAGTATTGTTCCTAGTTCATTAACTTCTAAAACTGTTAGTCCTACTAGTTGTTCTGCGATTTTCTTTAAATCAGCCATATTGATCCTCTCTTAACTATTTAATTAATTACTTGCTTTAGCTTCAAGACCTTGCAAAAGACCATGTAGATTGCCTGTTAAAGCGCCCATAACACCGCGAACTGGTGAGTTCAAAGTGTTTAGAATGCCAGCGATCAATTGTTCCTTGCTTGGTAGTACAGCTAGAGCTTTGACACTTGCTGCATTTAAGAAGTATCCGTCAGCAGTGATTGCACCAACGAACTCTAAAGTAGGGTTCTTGGTAGCAAAATCGTTCAAGCTTTTGGCTGGAGCAACTTCGTCATTGCTGTTGAATGCATACAAAAGCATGCCTTCTAGTGCATCTGTTTTAACATCCTTGAGAGATGTTGTAGCTTCGATGGCTTTGATGATAAGGCGGTTTTTGACCACTTTAACTAAAGTTCCGTTAGCTTTGGCGTCACGTCGCAAACCTTGAAGGGCTTTGACTGTGGTGCCTTCGTACTTGGCAACTACTGTTAACTTAGAATCGGCCAATAACTGGCTAACTTCAGCAACAATAGCGTCCTTCTCTTTTTTGGTTAGTGCCATGGATTACTCCGTGTTAAATATTGATAGCTCGACTTCGACCTTGCCGTGCTCTCGTTGCCAAACAAAAACGTCAATGGGTTTTTGATCCAAAGACGTTCAAACTATCAAAATAGATTGTTTGTACCTCGGCGACATTATCAAGTCTTCAACTTTCGTATCCAACCGTCGCTGTCTCTGGCAACTTGGGCCTAATTATACTCTGTTAAGTTACTGCGGTCAAGGTATGTTTCATCAAATCCCTTATGTATTCTTTGCCACATAAATATCATTATTGCAAACTTCCTGAATGAGAGTATAATCTGTTCTCGGTTGTAATATT
>JAYVVJ010000131.1:0-6257 GCA_043787015.1 Candidatus Saccharimonadota bacterium
AAGCAGGATTCCAGCTATATTCACTACCTTCGTGAACATGGAATTACTGATATACATATCGGTCAAAGTCGTGATGCCATAGACGAGATTCACGACCAAAATCCTATCGATTGGTTTGTATATACTTCAGCTTTACCGCTTGAGAATCCAAACGCGCCAGAACTTATTTATTGCAAAGAGCAGTCGATCAAAACCAGTAAACGGGATGAATTCTTAAACACTATTCTTAAGGACAAACAGCTCGACTTGATAGCAGTTGCTGGAACTCACGGCAAGACTACAACTACAGCCATGATAACCTGGCTTTTCAAGCAGCTGGATCTGCCTGTTAGTTACCTATTGCCAGCCAAAACTAATTTTGCCGATATGGGTGAATTCAATTCCAAAAGTAAATATTTCATATACGAAGCAGACGAATTTGACCGAAACTTCCTGGCATTTGAGCCAAAATTAAGCATCATTACAGGGGTAAGCTGGGATCATCATGAATTATTTCCGACTCGCGAAGAATATCAATCGGCTTTTCGTGAATTCTTAAGTCAAAGCCAGGAAACTTTCATTTGGCAGGAAGATGCCGATTATCTAAGTCTAAACTCAGAAAATGTAAGTACATTAGACAGTAATGATCAGCAAATTCAATCTGTTAAATTACTCGGCAGGTACAATCGGCTTGATGCTTGGCTAGCGATTCAAGCGGTACATAAAATTACAGGTAAGTCATTTGGTGAGCTTATCGAAATTATGAATCGCTTCCCGGGACTTTCGCGTCGCATGGAAAAAATTGCTTCAAATCTTTACAGCGACTATGCTCACACGCCTGAAAAGATCCGCGGTGCGATGAGCGTATCTATGGAAATGGCTGCCGAAACTGGTCAGAAGTTAATAGTAATATACGAACCTCTAACTAATCGTCGTCAACATTTCATGATTGATGATTATCGAGATTGTTTCGAGGGCGCTTCGCAAATTTATTGGATTCCTAGCTACCTGGCGCGCGAAGATTTATCACAGCGCATTATTCCACCGTCAGAATTAATATCTCACTTAAGTAACTCAACCATAGCAACTGCCATTGAACGCGGAGAACAGCTAGAGCAAGCAATTAAAGCCCATATTAACAGTGGTGACATGGTAGTTGCCATGACCGGAGGTGGTGGTGGCTCGCTAGACGAATGGCTTAGACAGAACTTCGCTAGTTAACGATTATCGCCGCTGCCGTGCATTACGCCGCGAGATTTGCGGCTGAGAACCTTCTCTAAGTTTTTCTTAGCAGCATCTTCAAACGGTACTTCAAGATAATATAAAACGGCACTTAAGTACCACAAAACGTCGCCAAGCTCCTTGACCATTTCTTGTTTATCTTCATCTGTTAAAACGCCATCTTTGTCTCGATATATTTTTTTAAGTTTTTCAGCGAATTCACCTGATTCACCAACAAGTCCGAATGCTTTGTCTAGAAACATCGGATCAGTAAGGGTGCTGGTCGTACCCTCTCTAGTGTCGGTAGTGATGGCTATTTTTTGGTACTCGTTAAATGTCATAAAATAATTGTACCAAGATTCGCTATTAAAAGTAGACTTAGGTATTTGTTTTGATATAAGCGTAGGTAGCTAAAGCTGCTAATGCAATTACTATAACAACAGTGGCGAATATGGCTCCGCCAGTACCATTACTAGGTTGCTTAGGAACTGCTGGAATCGCTTGCTGTTTAGTTTCTGGTTGATGACTAATTGGTTTGCTCTCCTGTGAATGAGACATAGCCGGGTCTGCCGGTAAATTGTGTGGCTTATCTACCGGAACCGGTGGCTTAATATCCATAACTGGAGCAGCTGCTGGCTTAAGTCCGTCTGGAGTAGGTTGATTGTGAATTTGGTCGTCCATTTAGAATAATTGTAGCATTAAAAAGCTTGTGGCTAGTCGCCGTAACTATAGCCGTTATAGTACTGATAAGACTTATAGAAATCGCTTACTTTCAATATCTTGCCGGTGCCTGCGGTGCCTGTAACGGGTAAAATACTTAGTTCACTGCTATTTATTGACGACACGAGTAGGAAATTATCACCGAACCAGCCGTACGGCTTGTAGTCACCCAGTCCGGTTAATTCTTTGGCGCTGCCAGCGTTTTGATTACCTACATAAAGATGATTTTTGCCGTCTCTGAGCTCGCTCCAGAATAATTGATTGCCCGAAGGCGAAACAATATATGTTGGATAAGACTTGTTGAATGTTGCTTGATTGATACTGGTTATTGAAGCGGCTGTTACACCGTCGAAAGAGTAGTAAGTAGTACCGGAATTACCATAGTTATAAACCGAGTAATAAACATTCTGGGGTTTGTACATCGCTGACTGAATATAGCTGACCCCGACAGCCGAGAATGTCTGGTAGTCTTTCTTTGTGGCTGTACTGATTTGGACGCCGCGAATTGTATCTGTTTTGCCGCTCAGATCTACAGAATTTTCTGAAACATTCCAAAGCGTATTGTAAGTAATTTGATTACCGATGATATTGAAGTTGTTGAAACTTTGGTAGGCATAAGCTGAACTGGTTCCATCAGCGAGATTCTGATCCAAAAGATTGAGTTGCGCATTATCGGCATTGTAGCTTTTGAGGCTTTCGTGGCCCGCTTGATTGTTCAAGACCGTGTTCTTAGTGGCGTCGTATACGAAGTTATGGCCGCTCCAGCCGATAAGATTAAAATCAGTGTTACCACTATCAAAATTGGTGACTTTATCGTTAGAAGTATCGATTAGGTAAAGCGATGGCTGAGGGGTGTCACGCTGAGCTTTTAGCACTAAATATTGCCAATCTCTGGATGCAAGTAAACTAGTGTTATTAGCGTCTTCTTTACCAGTTCCAGCTAGTACAGTTTGTCTGTTAGATCCGTCTAGATTAGTCTTGATAACGTCTATATTGCCGCTAAGATTCGATAAGAAATAAACACTACCTGCAGGGACTAGGCTGAAGCTATTTGCGGCAGAAACTTTATCTGTAATTTGTACGCTGAAATCTTTGGTGTTGTAGCCTGACAAACTGATACTGGCTTTCTCGACTGCATTTTTGGTCGGCAAGACTATCGTTGCTTGACCCTTCGAATCGGTGCTAGCTGTGGTATCAAGTATCGTAACCTTGGCATTAGAAAGCGGCTTGCCTGTTATTGCATCTAGAACTGTAATTGGTACTTGCCTACCAGTAGCCACAAGTGCGACAGACTTAGCTTGACCCGACTTATAGCCAACCATGAAATTTACTGAATAGGACTTGAAATACTGCTTAGTAACTTTTAACTCAGTGGTACCGACTGGCGCTTTGATCACGGCCTTACCGTAGGCGTCAGTTTTAACAGAAACACCGTGCAAAGTTACGCTAGCGCTACTGACCGGAGAGGCCGTAACGCTGTCAGTGATCGATATAGTAACGTCGTGTTTGATAGCTAACCCTAGAACCGCGTAACGAGTATACGGAACGGCAAAAATGGCAATAATAAATGATGCCAGACCTACCCAAAGCCACTTATTATTGAAAAAATGCTTTAATTTTGATTTCTTAACTAAAGGCTTGACCGCCTTGGTTTCAGACTTTTTATCTTCAGCTTCAAGAACGGTATCGCTTTCAATAGCTACAATATCTTCTATAGCTTGATCGATAGTTTTGTTTTCTAAATTAACAGCGGTTTGATCTAACTTGATAACTGTTTCAGGCTTAGTAACTTCGTCAGATTTAATAGTTTCGAGTAGTTCTGGTGAAACTTCAGGTGCAGTCTTAAGAGCCTTAAAGATGTTAATTCTGTCGTCATTAACTATTTCATCGACTTTTTTTTCTAAAGCCTTATCCTCTGGCCCCAATGGAGGCCCATTGACTAAATTATCACCCATACTTAATCATTAGTTTAGCAAACGTAAGCGTTATCTGAAAGCGGATACTATCCTGTTCGAGTACAATAACTACATGATTATAGCTTCTGGCTCGGAACTCAAAAATGCTGCTAATCATCTTGCGAAGTATGATCCTAAACTGGCACCAATTATTGCTAAAGCCGGCCTGCCGACATTTATGCCGCACGACAACTACTACGCCAGTCTTATCGGTAGCATTATCAGTCAACAACTCAGTGTTAAGGCTGCTGATACTATCGAGAGGCGTTTTTTGGCACTGTTTGAGACCGATTTACCAAAACCAGATGAAATTCTAGCTAAATCTATCGATGAACTCCGCTCTGCTGGTCTAAGCAATTCTAAAGCCAACTACATTCGTAATCTTGCTCAGCATATTAAAGATGGCAAGTTAGTGTTCAGCAATTTCAAAGAATTAAGTAATAAAGAAATTATTATAGAACTTACGGCTGTAAAAGGCATCGGCGTCTGGACAGCTCATATGTTCCTGATGTTCTGTATGGGTAGACTAGATGTGCTTGCAGTCGGTGACCTGGGGATTCGAAATGGTATCAAAGCACTCTATGGACTGAAAGATGTTCCTTCGCCACAAGACGTGGAAAAAATTGCCAAGAAAAATAACTGGCACCCTTACGAAACAGCTGCCTGCTGGTATATCTGGCACAGCCTTGATAACGCTCCAAAAACCACATAGTTTACAGTTTGCAGCAACCACATATCTATACCCTATACCCTGACCCCTATACCCTATCTAAGGTGCTAAGCGATTGATGTCGCGTGGGAATAGAATAGCTTCTTTGACATTGCTGAGGCCAACAGTCTTTTCAACTAATCGATCGATGCCAAAACCGAAGCCGCCATGGGCTGGTAGGCCGTGCTTAAAGGCTGCAACATAAGGCGCAAAGCCTGGGGCTTCAGGATCAACACCGGCGGCCTTCATTTGCTCAATCAAAGTCTGATAACGATGTTCGCGTTGTGGCGCAGTAGAAATCTCGATTCCGCGGAAAAGTAAGTCGGCACTGCGAGCAGTATCGTCATCGCCCTTCATGTGGTAGAACTTCATCTTGCTAACTGGCAGGCCAGTAGCGAATACAGCTTCGCTGCCATCATTCTTCTTGGCATAATCACAAATCCACTTTTCTTCATCTGGAGTTAGGTCAATTTCCTTTGACATATCTTTGCCGGTGGCCTGCTGATACATTTCATGAATTTGCTTCATCGAGTAGCGTGGAAATTCTGGCTTGAGAACTAGTTCAGGTGCATTCAAGCTTTTTAGATCAGCTGCGTGCTCTTCATAAACCTTGGTCAAAATATTGAAAACTAAACTTTCAAGTGCCTTAAGCACATCGTCTTGGCTATCAATAAAGCCCATTTCAACATCAAGCATAGTAACTTCTGATACGTGACGAGTAGTGGCGCTTAATTCGGCACGGAAAGCAGGGGCAATTTCGAATACACGCTCAAAAACTCCAACCATAATTTGCTTATAAAGTTGTGGGCTTTGAGCCAGAGTAGCTTCTTTGCCAAAATAGTCTAATTTGAAAACTTCTGCGCCACCTTCTGCCGCGCCAGCTACTAATTTGGGCGTATTAATCTCAACGAAATCTTGAGTGTACAAATATTCGCGAATATACTTCAGAAGATCACTTCTTATCTTGAATATCTTTGTTTCTTGCAAGTTACGAAGTCCAAGTGCTCGGTGATCAAATAGTGTATCAAGATTCTCAGCCTTGTGGCTAAGCGGTTTATCGATTTCAATTGGCGGCTCTTCACTTACGGCAACAATAACCGTCAGTTTTGCTTCGTGAAGTTCGGCGCCACCTGGAGCTCGGGGCTCTTCAACGACCTTACCGTCAACAGCTAGAACTGTACCGATCTGTAGACCGCGTAGTTTTTCAATTTCATCCTTGTCATCAATCACAACTTGAATTAGGCCACGGCGATCGCGAACATTGATGAAACTTAAACCACCAAGCAGACGCTTTTTGTGGATCCAGCCTTCGACACGAATAGTTTCGCCGATGTGTTCATTGACTTGATTGCTAAGAATTCTCATATCTGTCATTCTAACATCTTATAGCCTTCACCCAAAACACTGCCGTCATCTCAAGCTATTACTGTCATTCCAGCGAAAGCTGGAATCCAATTATTTAATTCGCTGAGCATTCGCTCAGCATCCGTGGCGCTTCTCCCGACTGTGAACGGAGTCCTGATTAGTATATAGGGTATAGGATTCAGGGTTTATTATGTCTACCGATTGTATACACTGTACCCTGACCGCTATCCCCTAGGGAGTTTTGCGGCAAGCTACTTTCTTACTACTTCTAGTCAAGACGGAGTGATGTCGGTGGTTTTTTGGTTACT
>JAYVVJ010000132.1:0-2620 GCA_043787015.1 Candidatus Saccharimonadota bacterium
CCCTAGTAAGTTGTCTATTGGTCGGCAAGGTTGAGTCTACTTAGTGATAAGTAGACTCAATAGGATTAAGCAGAGGCTTTGAGCAGGTCAACTAAGACAGCTTCAGCTTTGATAAGCGCGGCACATTGGTCAGCAGCAAAAGATTTGCTATTGATTTTAAGTAGGCAGACAGGGCGACCTTTAGCTGCTTGGATAGCAAACTTGCTGGCGACAACTTGTGGCACATAATAGATCATACTATTCTGAGAATACTGATAGCTATATACTTCACAACCATGCAATACGCCGTGGTTACGAGCAAGATAGGAGATAGTTTTACCCTCTATCGTTTTCATTTTAACAGCGGGATTGAAATTCAAGCTACCTTCGATTTGAGCAGTCAACCAAGGAGTGTAATAGCCAACGAGGAATTCGGTCATAGGCTTTTTGGTTTTAACTAAGTCAGCTCCGATTTGCTCAGGATAGATAAAGGTTTCAGTCCAAGTGCCACTGGTAAGAGTAGTAGAAAACTTTAAGAAGTTGGTAACACCATCGGTTTTGGTATATTGGCGAGTTGAAACAGGACATTCAAGGATTTCACCACCAACAACGATTTGAACGTTACCGACAGAAGCAGATACAAAACTAGGAGCAGTGTTAGTTACAGACATGTTACTTTTATACCCTTAGGGATTTTAGTGTTTGGTTTAAACCCAGGTTTAATGTCTTACAGGTACGACAAAAGAAAGGAGAAGAGAAAAGAGAAAAAGAGACTACCTTGACCGCGACCTACGCTAAGCACAAGGAAGAGAAAGAGAAAAAAGAGACTCCAAAGACGCGCTACCTAGTGATATTAGCGAATAGTAGTCACGCCGTCATTGCGATTACCATATGCTGTCATTCCTACAACAGGACGGCAATCAACACAAGCGGCGGCGCTAATCATAGCGTGAGGATACTTATCGGTTTCAAGGGAGAGACCAGCATAGCTATTGACACGAGTAATTCGTCCAAAGCTTTGCAAATCTTCTTCTGGCTTAAACATTTTCAAAGCCATTCCAGATGGAGTAGCCACGGCTGTAACAACTCCTTGAGTGCCGATATTCTCAACTGTGCCGGTAAAACTACCTGTCTCATTTGTTGCCGTATTCAGAATACGGACAGTACGGTTAGCCTCGTTAATACTAAGAATCTTACCATTGAAATTGAATGTATTATGGACGCTAGCAAAATTACCAGCATAACCAGTTGTAATTCTCGATTTAGCTGAAGCAGATAATGCAACTGTAAGTACAGAAAGGATTAGTACGAGTGCTTTCATGCGGAAGAAAAAGAGAAGGGACTACGATGACGCGCATATCGATGAATTAGGTGAAGCATATTCAACGGTTGAAGAAGATACTCAACCGTTGAAGATTTACAAACGGAACAGCAAGGGGGCACCAAGTATAAAGTCTCTAGTCTCTTCAGGCACAGAGCCATTCTTAATACACTCGGCGAAAATCATACCTGCGGTATAGAGTAGACCACCAACGATTAGGCCTCCAATTAGATTCTCTGGCGTAATACAAAAATACATAATAGTACCTATGCTTACGAAAGGCATATAGAAGGGTGAAGAAGAATCGGCGGAGATTTGGTCATGCATCAAATTCCATAAACCTACCCAGGTAGAACAGACACTCCCAACAATCACAATGGTGATAATGAGACTAACTGAATTGAACGAGACACCCTTTAACATCTCTGACAAATAGGTACAAATAATGCTCTTACTTGTACCGCGTTGAAGTAAAAGAATACCCACATTAAGACCTTCGGCGGCGGAGCGACACAGGATACCATTTAGATAATGGTTACGGGTAAAGGCTAAGTTAACAACGTTACGACCGGTTAAACCAGGCACCATCCCACTAAAGATTCCGAAAAGAAAGGAACGAGGAGCAATGAGAACGCTATTGGTTAAGTCATAAGTTTTATCTCGGCGAGGTAAGTCTCTAAGCGCAAAACCAAAACTAGTTAGGATAGCAAGAAGGGAACTAGACATACCCATGTTATCAAATAGTTTAGCGGCGACGGCTATAAGGAATAACCAGATAATCCCGTTATGCGCTTTGACTGTGGTACCTAATGTAAAGATTAGATAGAACAGAACGAAACCCCAACTGATTAGAGTTGGGAAGGATTTGAAGCCAATGTTATTGAAGAAAACTGCGACCATGATACCTCCAAGCACTAGACAGAACTTGGTAGCAGCTATCTCACGAATCTTACTAACAGCAACGCCGCCAGTACTAAATGAATAATTACAAGTGACATCAGGTGAACCTGATAAAGCAGGCGTTACAAGCTCCCTGTACGTCCCCAGCACTGTATTAGTAATAAAGTAACTAATGATTGTGTAAGGGCCAAGATAGCTACACAATATATAGCCACAGAGCGTAACACCAGGCACTACAGTGAAGAAATATCCAATTAATCCTCCTAAGAGGATTTGTCCAGGAACTATAATAAAGTCCATTTGATGTATCCTCCTAGGATTGTAATTTGACGCGATAGTAAACACAAAACCCTTCCCGAACATAGATTCGGAAAGGGCGACGCCGGCGGTTCGGGCACGAGGTTCCACGCGTCGGCGAGC
>JAYVVJ010000133.1:0-6207 GCA_043787015.1 Candidatus Saccharimonadota bacterium
ACGGCCTTGGATCTTTTTCTAGTTTGTTTTTTCTTTTTAGCCATTTGTTACGCCTATTATACCCTTGTTCTAATCTGCGGTCTAGGTGTTAATGCTTAGCCCGCATAATATAAAAATTGCTAAGTATTTCGCTTACGCTAATACTATAGCAATTTTTACAACTTTTGTCAATAATATATGTTTTATGCTTTTGGAGCAGTGTCGATATTATCAGGTGATGTTTCTGAACTGTGAAGCTTATCAATAGAAGCTATGCCAGCAGCATATTCTTCTTTCCATTTTTCCGTATCGGGCTTAATACGCGCTACATTTGTAAGAAAATCTTTTGTAAATTCCTGCGCATACGGACTACCTGCTGGATGTGTAGGCTTTTCGTTGAAAGTTTTCATTATTCCGTCGATAAAGGCATGAGTTTCATTTGGATTTTGAGGATGGCGCTGAATAACTGATTTAACAGTTCCCTTTTTGGGATGTCTTCGAAATGCGGAATCAATTACAGCTTTTGGGGCTGGCTTACTAATTGCCCTCAAAGCTTCTTCTATATACCCGGATTGGTCATCGTCACTTAACAATTCAGTTACAGACTTATTACTAGTCTTGACTGTAAGAATTGGATGAGCTGCGTCGTAAGCAGCAGACTTTTGTTCTGCAACTCTGTCATGCGGTGTTATTTTAAACTTATGGTTAACTTCGTCCGTATTTAAACCAAGTATTTCTGGATCAGTTGAAAGTGGATATAAAGCAACACCTCCCAGTATTTGTTTCATTTCGGTATCGGCTAATGATCGTTCAGGGTCTGGATTTCGATTAAAACCTATATTTGGTAATTTCATAGACATACAGTAGCACTTTTGTGCTAAATAGTCAACAACATAAGCGTTTTACAGATTAGTCGGTGCGCGGATCCTGAGAAAGCAAGCGGGCACGCATTTCTTGGAAGCGCTTCTGTTGGTCAGAGGCTAATTCTTCTGGAGACTTGGTTGCCTGCTGAGGTGTACCTGGCTTGGTAGTCTCGCTAGGTTTGCCTGGATTACCGCCACCAACGATGTTAACTACTGGGATGACGATCGGACTGCGCTGAGTGTGCTCAAACAGATAGTGAGTGACATGGTCTTTGAGTTCAGCTTTGAAACGGTCTAGGTCAACGCGCTTGAAGCGCTGTTGAACGGCACGCTTAAGCTCGATGCGTAGACCATTCATGATTTCTTCATTGTCGCGCATATATATGAAGCCGCGGCTGATGATATCAGGGCTGGTCAGTAAATTGCCAGATTTCTTATCGATAGTTAGAACGATAGCAACTATGCCTTCTTCGGACATTAAGACGCGGTCTTTGACAACAATGTTATTGACGATTGCCCCTGTTTGGTCGACAAGTACAGTACCATGAGGCACTTCGCCGGCGATTTCAATTTTATCCTTGGTAATGGCGATGATTTCACCGTTTTCGGCGTTAATCGTATTAGCGCGAGGGATACCCTGCTCTATGGCAACATCGATGTGACGTTGTTTGACACGGAAGGCGCCGTAGATTGGGATGAAATATTTAGGCTTGGTCATGTTGATCATTTCAGCGTATTCATCACGGCTGGCGTGACCGGAAACGTGAAGTGGGCCATTACCATCAAGTTCGTGGTTACGATGCTCGAAGACGTGAACACCTTTACGGGTTAGGCCGTCGACCATTGTACCGATTAGAGAGTCATTTCCGCTTTCTGGGATAGGTGTACTAGATAGAATGACTGTGTCTTGCTCTTTGAGTTTGACGTGACGGTGTTCGCCGCCGGCCATACGCTGGAGGGCACTACTTGGTTCGCCTTGGCTACCAGTACAGACCACGACAACATCGGTGTCTTTCATAGTAGCGACATTGGCGATTGGTACGAATGTACCCTTTGGAACGCGAACGAATCCATGGCGAACAGCCATTTCTAGAGTGCTGACCATACTGCGTCCGTCCATCGCCACTTTCTTATTGTGGTGAACGGCAGCGTTGATGATCATCTGAACACGGTTCATATTCGTAGAGAATAGTCCGACAAAAATACGTCCAGGAGCACGATCCATGATGTCCTTGAAACTTTGTTCAATCGTACTTTCTGATGGTGTGCGGCCCATTCGCTCGACAGTCGTGCTTTCACTTAATAGTGCTAGAACTCCTTCATTGCCAAGCTCAGTAAGACGTTCCATATCAGACCGTTCGTGGTCGAGTGGGTTTGGATCGAAACGGAAGTCACCAGTGTTAATGATGCGGCCGACTGGAGTGTCTAGAACGATACAAGTGCTGCCTGGGATAGAGTGAGTAATACGAACTAGCTCAACGAAGAATTCGCCGATTTTGAGACGCTCGTGAGTATTCTCATTCATCATGACAGTCTTAAGTTCAAAACCTTCAGGCATTGGCAGACCGAAGTTCTCGAATATTTCTTCAACACGGCCAATTGTGAACTTGCTGCCGTAAATCGGCGCTGGGAACATTGGCACAATATGAGGAAGACCACCGATGTGATCGAGGTGTCCGTGAGTGATGATGTAGGCACGTAATTTGTGCTTGATTGACTCAATATATGTAGTGTCAGCAATGCCGTAGTTGATGCCTGGGAGATCAACTCCAAGGTCATTACCGGCATCTAAGATGACAGCATCGTTGATGTATTCAACGAGGATCATATTCTTAGATCCGCCACCGTCCATGCCACCTAGGCCGATTATTTTAAGGCGTGGTGAGTCGTCGAGCACATTGGCTCGAACTGACTTGCCAGCTTCAGCAGGTTGGTATTGATTGGCAATGCGCTGAGCATCGGCTTGGGAGCGGCGCTGAGCACGAACTGCCTGACCGCGTGAAGTAGTTAAACTTCCTACGATAGGTGGAACGCTTTTAGCGCCTTGAGGCTTGTTGCCTCGTTTTGGGCCATCATTATTTCGTGGTGGCCGAGGGTTAGTTGGGTTGATATTTGGTTGCATAGAATCCTTTCGTGGATCTTATTTAGATGATTTAATTTTCTTAATGATTGATGGTATGAGCTTGAAATCATCAATTAAGGTTTGTCTCATACCGCCGTTGTAAAGCGCCGCAGCTGGGTGAAATAATGGTAGGAAATTCCTGCCGTTATAAGTTTGTAGCTGGCCATGCACTTGACCGATTTGTAAATCCGGCAAGAAGCAATTCAGGCTGTGGCGACCGAGGGTCACGACAAGTTTTGGTTGAATTACTTCTAATTGGGATTCTAAATATGGCAGGAAAGCACTCTTCTCTGCTGGCAATGGATCGCGGTTCTCAGGCGGGCGATACTTCACGATATTAGTTATGTAAATATCGCTGCGCTTAAGATTTATTAAGCCGAGCATTTCATCTAGGAATTTACCGGCCGCTCCGATGAATGGTAATCCTTTGAGATCTTCATTCTTACCTGGGGCTTCACCAATAAAAACGATATCGGCATCAACATTTCCATCACCAAACACTAATTGAGTTGCGCTGGCTGCTAGTTCAGGCGTAATTTTATTGCCAATGATTTGCTGTTTGATAGCGTTAAGCTCGTCTTGTTTTGCCATTTATAAACGATCCGATTAATTTCAATGTATTTTGCAGAGTTCCGACTAGGAAAATAAGAGTAAGTAAGTAGTACCAGAGCGAACCAACGTCGATGGCTAGACTAACAAATATATATGTAAGAGCCAGCTCGACAAGCGCAAAGACTAGCAGTCCTAGCTTGGTCTTGTGCCACTTGTCGAGCTTCTTAAACATGCTTACTTGCCGGCCTTATCGTTTAGTTCTCGGGCTGCAGCTTTTCCGGCTACGTTTCGATACTTTCCGAAATCTGGTTGCAGACTACGGAAAACCTGAAACTTTGACGGACTTCGCAGCAGTTCAGTATTTCCAAATATCATTTCTTGCCTTTTTCGGCTAGTTCTCTGGCCGCTGCTCGCATGCTGAGCTGAAGTCTTCCACGGTCATCAACAGCAACTAACTTAACTGTTACTTTATCGCCTTCCTTGACTACATCGCGAGGGTTATTAACTCGCTCTTCGCTCATTTCGCTGACGTGAACAAGTCCGTCCTTGCCTGGCATGATTTGGACGAATGCGCCAAAGTCCATGACAGTCATAACAGGTACGTTTTCGTAGATTTTGCCGATTTCTGGCTCAGCTACGATTGATTCAATCCATTGACGAGCCGCGTCGATTGAGCGCTTGTCTGGGCTTGCAATCATGATTGTTCCGTCATCCTTGATGTCGATTTCAGCACCGGTTTCTGCAGTGATTTTTTGGATCACTTCTCCGCCCTTGCCGATAACTTCACGAATTTTGTCTGGATTAATCTGAATAGATTCAACACGTGGTGCGTACTGGCTCATCTCGCTTGGAGTTGAGATAGTGGTCATCATGTGTTCAAGGATATGTGCACGCCCTAATTTGCCCTGCTGAAGAGCCTTAACAAGTACGTCGACACTCAATCCGTGAACTTTCATGTCCATTTGAAGAGCTGTTACTCCCTTAGAAGTACCAGTCACCTTGAAGTCCATGTCTCCAGCAAAGTCTTCAGCATCAGCGATGTCGCTTAGTACGTAAGTCTTATCGCCGTCAACCATAAGGCCCATAGCGATACCGCTAACCATGGCCTTGAGTGGTACACCAGCGTTTAGAAGCGCTAGGGTACTGCTACAGGTAGCGGCCATTGATGTTGAACCATTCTGGCTCATTATCTCTGTTACTGAACGAATCATGTATGGGAATTCAGCTTCGCTAGGCAATACGGCTGCTAGAGCACGCTCTGCTAGGTAGCCGTGGCCGATTTCTCGGCGGCCTGGACCACTTAAACGCTTAACTTCACCAACTGTGTAGCCAGGAGCGTTGTAATGGTGTAAGTAGCGGCGCTCGCCTTCCTTTTCCATGGTATCGACTAGCTGATTGTAGCTAAGCGGTGCTAGGGTGATGATGTTCAAAGCTTGAGTTAGGCCACGAGTGAATAGGCTTGAACCGTGAACTCGAGGCAATAGACCAACTTCGCTACTTAGTGTGCGGATTTCATCTAACTTACGACCGTCTGGGCGTATGTTGTCTTGAACAATGCCCTTGCGAACGTCTTTGAAGACGGCCATTTGAAAAGCTTCATCGTACTTATTCTGGATACTGGCGTAATCCTCACCGAAGTTATCAGCAAAGACAACGTGCATCTCGTCACGCAGGGTTTGAACTAGGACGTTACGTTCTGGATATGGCTTACGCAAATCTTCACCAAGCTTGCCAACTAGCCATTCGTCAACGCCCTTTTGGACGTCTTCATTTGGTAAATCTAACTCAAATTCGAGCTTGGTTACACCAATTTTCTTGACTAGTTCTAGCTGGAGTTCGATAGCAGGTTGCATTGCTTTGAATGCGAAATCCATAGCTTCTGCAATCTGTTCTTCACTAACTTCGCTAGCGCCAGCTTCAACCATCATGATGCCGTCCTTGGTACCAGCAACAACTAGATCGAGCTCGTCCTTGTCTAAGTCTTCGTTAGAAGCAAAGGCCGTGAACTTACCATCAACTAGACCAACGCGAAGACCAGCAACTGGACCATCAAATGGTGCGCCGGTTAACATGAACGCGGAACTCATAGCGATCATAGCGATCATGTCCGGACGGAAAGCTGGATCAAGACTAAGTACAGTAGCAACGCCCTGAACTTCTTGGCGGTAGCCCTTAGGCCAAAGTGGGCGAATAGGACGATCGATAAGACGACCGATTAAGATAGCGTCATCGCTAGGACGACCTTCGCGCTTAATGAAACGACTACCGCTAACCTTGCCGGCAGCGTACATTTTCTCTTCGTAATCAATGCTGAGCGGGAAATAATCCATTCCCTTGATACGATTCTTGCTGACCATGGCTGAACCTAGGACAACTGTATCGCCATAACGGACAATAACAGATGCCGAGGTACGAAAACCAACTCGGCCTACTTCAAGGCTAAGAGTGCGTCCGCATAGCTCAGTCTCAACTTTAATAATTTCTTTACCTAAAGGATTAATTGTTCCCATGGTTTCCTTTTCTTCTATGGAGGTACTCGGCAGGGTTCAAATATATGGCTTCCCCTTGTGCGTAAGGGACCTATATATCTGCTACTCTACCGAGCTATGCTCTTATAGATGTTTAATGTGCACAAGCTTGCAGCCTCGAAAATTCGAGACTACTGGTTCGGGCACTAGCGGCGGATGCCGA
>JAYVVJ010000134.1:0-2613 GCA_043787015.1 Candidatus Saccharimonadota bacterium
ACCACACCAGCCAATAATCCGATTATTCCATATAGCAACGATTCTTTATTCATGTCCCTATTGTATCAAATAACCGAGACACTTAATCTCTGGTTTAAGCATAAGCTTTATGGAGGGCGAGGCGGGACAGCGGACTTCGTCCTTTTCCGTTCAGTCATGCTCGAAGTAAACTTCTGTGCGTGACTTCACTACGCCGAACCCTCGACTACGATATTTTCTTGCAGAAAATCTCTGTCGCGGGTTTGAGCCTGCTTGGCGCCAAATAAAAAAACCCTAGACTAGCTAGGATATTTTATTTGGAGGGCCAGGCGGGACTCGAACCCGCGACATTCTGCTTAAGAGGCAGACGCTCTAACCAGCTGAGCTACTGGCCCGGCTAAAAATGCTAAGCATTTTAGTAAAAAGTTATAAAGTTCTTAAAGTTAAAAGTAGCTACAAGTTACTTTATGAACTTTATACTTGATAAACTTTCGACTTTACAACCCCCTGACTTTACCAAATTACCCCTGTTTTTGCAAGACTTAGGAGAGTTAGCAGTAACTTGTCAGCCCTTACGCTGTTACAATAGAGAGTAATGAAATTACTTAATGGTCGCGAATTAGCCGAATATATTCAAGAGAGGCAAGGGCACGAAGTCCGTGCTCTTAGACAGGCTTCGAATGTATTTCCGAAGTTGGCTATTGTCGTGACTGTTGATAATCCGGTAATCGATCTGTATATCCGATTAAAAAAGCGTTATGGTGCAGAAATTTTGATCGATGTTGATGTTCATAGGACTGAATTAACAGATGTGCCAGCTTTACTTAGCAAGTTAAGTGAAGATTCGTCTGTACATGGCATAATTGTGCAGTTGCCACTATCAGATCCAAGCAAAACTGATGAAATTGTTAACTTAGTTGCTCCTGAAAAAGACGTTGATGCTCTCGGCTCTCGTTCCAAATTCGATCCCGCGACGCCTATGGCAATCCTTTGGCTACTTGCTGGCTACAATATCAATCTTGCTGGCAAAGAAGTTCTATTAGTCGGACGCGGTAAATTAGTCGGTGCGCCTCTTGAAAAGATTCTGCTAGCCTCAGATGTAAATGTCAAAGTTGCTGATAGGAAGACTGAAGATTTGGCTGCTCAAGTAATGGATGCTGATATTATTATTACAGCGACTGGCAGCCCTGCCATAATTTACGCCGATATGATCAAAGAAGGTGCAGTTGTCGTAGACGCAGGAGTTGCAAGCGAAGATGGCAAAACTGTTGGCGATGTAGCGCCAGATGTTTATGAGCGTGACGACTTAACCATTACGCCAGTCAAAGGCGGAGTTGGTCCACTAACTGTCAGTGCCCTTTTCGAAAACGTCATCCGTGCCGCCCGCAATTCCATAGTTAAATAGTTCGTCATCCCAGCGTAGGCTGCCGTTCGAGGCTCTGAGGAGCCCTCAGGCTCACGAAGAGGGATCCAATCAATATGTCATCCTGAGTGTAAACGAAGGATCTATAGATTCTTCACTTTTGTTCAGAATGACAATAAGAATGTCTTCGACGTGAATAGGTTTGGATTCCAGCCTGCGCTGGAATGACTAGAGGGAATTGACGACGGATTGGAATTGTCCGCCACGGTCTTTGTAGTTTTTGAACATGCCGAAGCTGGCGCAGCCAGTAGATAGCAGGACAACATCGCCGTTTTGAGCTAGGCTACGAGCATTATCAATTATCTCAGTCATATTTTCGCCGCCTGGAAGGTAGTCGTTGAAGCCGGCTTCGGTTAGTGCATCCTGAATACGGTCTGCTTGGTCGCCGATGAGTAAGACTTTGCGGACATTGCCTGCTTTGACAGCTTGAGCTAGGTCATAATAGCTGGCGCCTTTGTCTGATCCGCCTAGTATCAAGACTTTTGGTTCCTTGAAAGCTTGCATTGCGACAATCGCTGTTTCTGGAGTTGTTCCGAAGCTGTCATCATAATATTTCACGCCATCAAGATCACGGACTAGCTCAAGGCGGTGTTCTAGACCGGCGAAGCTAGTCAGGACTTTGCGCATTGCTTCTATGTTCTGAGTGACTTTCCAGACGGTTGTGACTGCGGCGCAGGCATTTTCCCAGTTGTGAGCACCGAGTAGCTTAACTTCATCTGAGCTGCATACTTCTTGACCATCAATCACAATTTTGCCATCAACTACTGAAGCTCCAGGCGCTTCCATATACGGCACTTTCCAGCCCTTACCAGTGCTCGCAATACGTTGAGAGTTTTCGTTATGGCCATTATAGATAGCGAAATCGTCGCTAGTTTGATGACGGAATAGTTGCGATTTTGCATTGTAGTATTCATCTGTATCAGCATGCCAATCAAGGTGTTCTGGTACGACCATTAGACAGGCGGCAATATGTGGCGAGACTTGCAAATCTATAGACTGGAAATTGGCTATTTCAAGCACTACCCAATCCTCAGGCTCAATATCATTTTTCAATAAATCTAGTGGTGGAATTCCGATGTTACCGCCAAGGTGAACGGTCATACCAGCGGCTTCAAGCATTTTGGCAAGCCATGAGCTGGTCATGCGCCAACAACGTGGCCTCCATGCCTGAGCCGCACATTTTTGACAACGTTACGGCGCCTGCGCTGGCG
>JAYVVJ010000135.1:0-2600 GCA_043787015.1 Candidatus Saccharimonadota bacterium
TAACGCTGTAGCTAATACTATTCAAATAGGACAAAGCGGTACGGGTGCAGTTACACAAGGTATCAACATTGGCAACAGCAGTACGAACTCGACAACCAACGTATTGATAGGTTCGGCTACTGGTGCCGCAGCTGGTACGACAACATTGCAAGCTAAAGGTATAGTTACAATTCAAAGCTTTAGTGCAGGATTGACTATCGATACGGTCGCTGCTGGACAAACTATTGCAATTGCCAACTCAGCAGTTACTCATACATTGAATATTGCTACTGGAGCAGCAATTCAAACAGTCACGATTGGATCGACTAACTCAACCTCTAAACTCACACTTCAAGGTGGTGCTAGTACGACCACGACTGGAGTTGGTGTAATTATCGGCTCTGACGTAACCGACGCGACTCAGATTAACCTACAGCTCGACAGTTTCAGTACTTTCACAGACACAGGAACTTGTTCTAACACAGTTAACCAAGGAGCTTTGTACTACAATACCAGCGCTAACGTCATACGCGGTTGTGTAAATGGCGCTTGGGAAGATTTGGTTTCTACTGCAGGCCTCGGATTACAATTATTCGGCATAGTGCCGGATTCAGGCTTGAACCCTGGAGACTTTGCGGGAGTCACTGACGGCGCAGCTTTCCGTAATGGCCCATGTAAAGTCTCAGTTGGCTCGACCACTGCTACCGTCTCTTGGACAGCTTGTACTGCTTACTCATCTGGGCGTAAAGTTCTAGTCACAGCAGGTACTGCAGCCGCTACGCTCACAAACGGCAACTTCCAGCACCTATGTCTAACAGCCGTTGGTAACCAACCTGCATTGTCTACATCCGGTACAGAAGTTGCTAACTTGGCTACAGTCTCAATGCCATCAGTGACTGCACCTATACTGTGCATAGCTGATATCAGAACCAGCAACGCTGCGATTACGATAGTGTATGACACCCGCACCTATACCACAAGCATTAAGGAACCGGTCTCGGTCGGAACTACAGCACCTGCACTAGGGCACTTGTTGCAGTACTCAGCTACTAGGGGTAGCACAATACCTATGGCTTCCATAAACGGCAACAACTTAGCCGGCGTGATCGTCGCCACTACAGGTGCAGTTTCTACTACTACGATCAACGCTATCATGGCTACGAGCGGCCCAGCAGCTGTAAAAGCCATAACCGGTACAAACCTGGTCGGTGCTTACATCTTCGGTTCAGGAACTGCCGGCTATGCTTCTACTGTTGCCACAAAACCGACCGAAAGCACTTCTACTATCTTTAACCTAATAGGCAATGCTCGTACTGCATGGTCTGGCGCCACAGCTTGTGCCATTAACTCCGACGTCTGCGCTGGCTCAATCTTAACCTCAATAGCTAAGCGCTAGCTATGAAAAAGTGGTCTAAAGTTATAGTCGTTATGGTTTTACTGACGATTGGTACTGTAGCGAGCATGATATTTTACCAGCAATCTAAAATAGAATCTGGCATCCCTAAAGATATTCTCAAAAAAACTGCCTTCAGCGTCTTTACGATTGATCCAAAAGATAAAATCTGGAGTCTTGAGAGTTCCAGCACTACTTACGATAAAACTAGTGGTATATTAATACTTAATTTTATAAATAGCACTAATAGGATTACAGCTTCCGAACAAATTACTCCAGACGTTTTTACAGATATTCCAAACTACACTTCAACACTATTGAACTTAATGCACCAATACGCCGAACTTCAAACAGCTATTGGAACAGTCGCTCTTACTAAGCCGGTAGAGTTTAAGGGCGGACAAAAAGCATTTATCAACAGTGGCGGTACGTTGATGTTTTACACTACCAAAGAAGATATGACAGACGATCAGTGGAAACAGTTTTTTAATTCTTTAATTGTGATAAAATAACTTTAAATTAAGTCAGCAGGTCAGTTTAATTTCTTTGGCTCTAGTAGTCACCCGCCGATTAATATTCAAATTTTAAAGCGATTGTGGTAAAATACCAAGGTATAGTAAAAACACAAAAATCGTGAAAAAAAGAAAATCTACCCCTGTTGTGCGTAAATCCAGCAAACTGAAGCCAGTTAAGCATAGTTCCAAAAAGCTGCTAAAAAAGCATTTACTTCGCCGAAAACGACCAATCCACAAGCGAATTATGCTCCATCCAGCGACTATTTTTATGCTACTTTGCGTCGGTGTTTTCTTGGTAGGCTGGACATTTAGAACGTTTGCTCAAAATATTACAGTTACAGCAAGCGTCCTAGCACCTCTGCCTGGTTCTCCGGCGACAATAGTGTATCCGTTAGATCAATCACATTTTACTAGAACAACTATTACTATCAGCGGCACATGCCCAAGTAATACTTATGTTGAACTTTATCGAAATGATGTATTTAGCGGTCTCGCTAATTGCGGTCCGGGTATCACCGCTTATCAAATAGTTACTGACATAAACCTCGGCGCCAATATTCTATACACCAAAGTATTCAACATCACCGATAACGAAGGTCCAAGATCTGCTCAAATAACTATCTGGCGAGACAATCCATCAATAGCTCCGGCAGCGATTCCAGCTGAAATCCCAACCAGCCTTAAGGTTATTAGCGTCGAGAAAATTACTATCA
>JAYVVJ010000136.1:0-2599 GCA_043787015.1 Candidatus Saccharimonadota bacterium
AGTTCAGGAATTCATTCATCTTATCATGGTCAACTAGGAGTGTAGCTATTCGGACTGTCCTAGTACTAGCTTTCGGATTATCAATAGTATTGTTTTCTCAGCGATACTTAGTTAATACATATCAATATCACACTCCATTTCCAGACTGTAGTAAGGTGCTGAGTGTCGAAGCCTGTAGTGAATATGGGCCATGGCAAAGAGATTATCGGTTAGAACAAAATAAAATACAGAGTTCTGCTAATGTTGCAGAATTTAGCGCTGGTTGGATTTACGGTATGTGGTTTAGGCTATTCTTTTCAGTAGATGGTCCTGCGACACAGAATGAAACACGAGGCGCATTATTATTTCCAGCCTCAATCAGTATTGTAGTTTCTGTAGTTGGTATACTGTTACTGATTAAAAATTTCCGTAAGATTCTGCACACAAATAATAATAGAGCGTTATGGTTTTTTGCACTTGTTTCGGCTGTATACATATCGGTACTTTGGCTTGATCAATTTGAAGCTTTCAATCGTACCGGGACGACCGTCGCTATTAATGGACGATATTTATTACCAGTGCTTCTACCAATAATGCTGCTAATTGCTCTATCGTTTCGTCAATCACTCAAAAACAATATTCAGCTGAAAACTATTTTAGCTTCAGTAACAATAATATTTATGCTATGGGGTGGAGGCGCTATGACGTATATTATTCGAAGTAATAGTAATGGTAGTTGGTGGTGGCCAAATACCTATACCAGAGAAGTTAATCTTGCAGCTAAATCAGTATTCCAACCTATTATGCCTGGATTTTACGATAGAGGCGGATTCTGGCGTTGAAATCGAAGTCGTTTAGTTTGCTCTAGATTATCTTCTGTAAGAATTCGATTGATTCGAATTAAATCTGCAATGATATTCATTACTAAGCATAGAAAAGCGCTGGTCATTAAGAGTGACCCAATTATCAATGATTGAAGATGACCAGTTCTGGAAGCGTCAATGAAATAAAAATAGAAGAATCTAGCGAATGGGATAAGGCCAGTAACAAATAGTAATCCACCCAGCCAACCAAAAATAATGTATGGCTTGTACATAATGTAAGCTCGAATAATTGTCATTGCTGACTTGCGAACATGTTCCCATGTAGATTTGAATAGTCGCGACTTACGAAGCACGGGGTTGGTATCAACAGGAATGCTAGTGATTGCTAGACCTTTATTTCCTGCTTGGATAATTGTTTCGGTGCAATAGCTAAAGCGAGTGACAGTGTTTAGGCGAATTAATGATTCTCGACTATAGGCTCTAAAACCACTGACAGCATCTGGAAGATTGGTACCGGCTGCTCTATTAACTACAGAACTGCCGATCTTTTGAAGTAATTTTTTGAATGGAGAAAAATGTTCTATTTGATGGGTTTGCCTGTCGGCAATTACGATGTCGGCCTGCCCTTTTATGATCGGATCGACTAATTCGCCAATCATAGCTTGAGGGTATTGATTATCTCCGTCAGTATTGACTAAGATGTCCGCGCCAAGCTCTAGTGCGCGTTCTACGCCATCATGAAACGACCTACCTAGACCTTGATTGCGAACGTGATGTACGAAATGTTTAACGCCAAGTTGCTTAGCTACTTCAACAGTTTTATCAGATGAACCATCATCTATAACCAGTATTATTATTTCATCTATACCGGCAATTTTCTTAGGTATACTATTAATAACTAGCGGCAGCGTCGCTTCTTCGTTAAGACATGGGATTTGTATAACTAACTTCATAAACTTCTATTCCAACTTTTAGTATATCTTATCAGATGAATATATATTCCAGTAAAACTCTGGCGATAGTTAGCAAAAATCGGTATAATTATAAATCATTCATGCAAGATAAAAACTTAAATATTAATAATTCAAAAAACGTGCCAAATCCAAGACCAATCCAAGATGTTATTGTTCGCAAGCAGGCGTCTAAATTCCCTAATGTTGGCATGACTTTGAGTACTTATCAAAAAGTTTCACCAATGCCTACGAAAATATTAAATTTACCAAATCCACTACCGCCACGCCCTCGCCGTTTCAAACGGTTATTTAGTAACATTCCTTACAAACGTATAGCTATAGTTATTTTAATCCTTGCTCTGTTAATCGGCGTTTTTATTGGTGGAAAATTTCTATACAATACTCAAAAGATATTTGGCGGTAATGTCTTTAGTGTTCTTAAAACCACTAAACTTCAAGGAGAAAGTGTAGGACGAATTAATATTCTGTTGGCTGGTAATTCAGCTGATGATGTAGGCCACGATGGAGCTAATTTAACAGATTCAATCATGTTAGTTAGTCTCGATACAGTCAATAAAAAAGTATTTATGCTGAGTATCCCTAGAGATCTATGGGTAAATGTGACTGGATATGGTCACCAGAAAATTAACGTTGCCTACCGTGACGGTCAGAGTGACAATTTCAGTCAAACTGGGTATTTCCCTGGTGGTATGGGTCAGTTGCAGCAAGTCATAGAGCAGAATTTCGGCATAACAATCAATTACTATGCTTTAGTAAACTATTCAGCATTCAAAGATGCTGTTAATGCTGTTGGCGGCATAGATGTAACTATCGCTAGTTCGG
>JAYVVJ010000137.1:0-2598 GCA_043787015.1 Candidatus Saccharimonadota bacterium
GGTTCAACATCGCGTTTTTCATCGATGGTTGATTGCGCGTCGCGGGCCCTTGCCGAGGTCACCAGGCGCTACCAACCGACCCCACGCGAGCGAGTGAGATCCATTCTTGCGCAAGAACGTCGACGCTGGATCACGAGTGTGGGCGGTCTTTTCAGACGCCAACAATGAACTCCATCTGCTATGGAAGGACTCCACGATGGGTCACCTGTGGCTTCACCATGGGTTCCAAGCCTATGATGCGGGAGTAAAACTTCCAGGGTACGAGACCCAACACCTGAACAGACCTCAGTCTGAATTCAAAGTGGGTATGCTATACCCACCCAAGAATCAGTTCAAGCGAACTCGTTTCGAGGGTACGCAGCCCCCGGCGCACGACCCCGCTATAAATGCCCAACACGCGGAGAACCGCAGAAACAAAAAACAAGGTAATCCTTTGCACCAATCTGCTATCCTAGCAGCATCTCTGACTAAAATAGACATTGATTCTAATTTTTTGTCTGCTTGGATTTTTGTAAATCAGCTAAGCAGAGTCAGGAATGGGGCCAGGGTCACAACCCATACGTACCCCACCTACTACCCCCAAAGCAATAGGCCCCAAAGGGTTCTAGCAAAGATTCTCCTGGATACCGGGAGCCTCCCCGGCGACTTTATTCGTCAGACTTTTGTACATAACATTCACGGAGATGATTTTGTTTACACTTCTAATAACCCACTCACTATATGTTCTGGTCTCGATAACACTTGTTATGTTAGAGGCCAAGTAATCGATATAGGCATGATTTTTGTCATAAACACTCTGTTAATTAAAACGATATTTTTAACAGTAAGGATTATTCCTAACACCATCGATAAAATTTTGGGTCGACCAACTCTTAGGAGTTATGATTTCTTCACTTTAACCCCTTTTGAAATCGGGATGCCTAATGTGATAAACTCATTCGAAAGAATGGAAGTTTTATTAGCTGCGGAGGGCATTCCGTTCATACGTGAGGGCGAGAAGGGTGAACTGGCACGTCCTCATTCTGGTCATAGTACCATGCCATTCCACAAAACAGACTTTAACAGAGTAGCTCGCTGTTTTGATGTCGGATGCTCTAGTCAACCGAGCACCTCTAGGGCTGAAACTATGTGTGACAGTTGTAACCATGTATCGACTCATGGTGGTGATCTACGTCTCCGAACGTACACCCTAGCACATTTATGTGAAATGGCAGACAGTGCTAAAACAGACGCTAGAGTGGAAACACCTAGTGGTATCGTCATCTCTTCAGACGAGATAGATAATGAGAAGACCGATACTTTTCTCCCATTCTTGCCTAATCACATTAAGCAGAATGCTCCGCCTATAGGGCCAGAGGACTTTTTGTCACAAATAACAATTGAAGGGACGGAACACCAACAATTGCTTATTAGACGACTCTGTCTTAAATACGCAGACATATTTAGCGATAAACTAGCAGCTAAACCTGCTAGACTTCCTCCCTTTGTTATAAAAGTCAACAAGAGAGAATGGGAAAGTCCTAGAAATAGGACTGCCGTGCGTCTGCAAACCGTTCGAAAAGAACGTGAGATAAAACGAGCCATCGATGAGATGTTGCGCTCGGGAGTCATTGAAGAATCGACGGCGGTTTATTATAGCCATCCTGTCATAGTACAGAGAACAGCTGATTTATACAGATTTTGCATTGACTACCGAAATCTGAATAAATGCACCGAGGCTGCCAGCTGGCCGCTGCCGAACATTCGGGCTCTTTTCGAGCGAATCGGCCATCAACAGCCAAACATATTCGGAGTTATGGATCTAACTTCAGGCTACCATCAGGCACCTATGGATCATGCATCCAGGGTCCTGACTGCATTCATTTGCTATTATGGTGTATACCAATTCACCAGACTACCCTTCGGTCCTCGGAGAGCCCCCTCTTACTTCCAAGAGATGATGGCGACTATAGTCCTCAATGGACTCATTTACATTTCATGTGAAATGTACTTGGACGATTGTATCGTCTTTGCACGAGGTCAGGATGAGTTCCTGGAGAGACTAGAACGAGTCTTTCGACGTTTTCGTTGTTTTGGTTTACTGCTTAAAGCAAAGAAATGTAGATTTGGTATGACCCAAATCGATTATGTCGGTCGACAAATCTCTTCCCAAGGCATTTCTATGTCTAAAGAGAAGATAGAAACGGTTTTAAATTTCCCGAAACCCATGACCCTTACTTCTTTACGAAGTTTATTGGGCTTGGCGAACTACTTCAGGAACTTTGTTCCCTTTCATGCCGACATAGTCGCTCCACTTCAAAAGATGATCGACCCTAAAGGGCGTAAAAAATCTAAAATTGACTGGAACGAACAGGCAGATAAGTCTTTCTTTGCAATAAGAAAAGCCATATCCCGCTGCCCGCTTCTTCATTTTTTAGATGAAATATCTCCCATCGAGCTGTTTACCGATGCATCCGATTATGGAATAGGTGGAGTACTATTCCAAGTCGTGAATTCAGTAAAAAATCCAATCTCATTTGTGAGTAAGTCGCTTAGCGCAACACAAGTAAAATGGTCAACCATTCAAAAAGAAGCTTATGCTATTTACTATTGCTGCAA
>JAYVVJ010000138.1:0-2589 GCA_043787015.1 Candidatus Saccharimonadota bacterium
TCATGCCTAGAAGAAGACCGATAGCTGATGGAGTACCACGAAGGAACCAGATGTGTGCAACTGGAACTGCAAGAGCGATATGGCCCATGCGCTCACGGCGTACGATACTACGTGTGACTAATTCACCGTTCTTATCGACAGCAGCTTCACGGCTTCTAACACCCTTGTACTTAGCATCATGTGGATTGATATCCTTAACTGGTCCAAAGATGCGCTCACAGAAAAGTCCATCGCGCTCTGGTTTTTGAGTTCGGTAGTTGATAGTTTCAGGCTTGGTAACTTCACCGTAGCTCCAGTCCATAATATCTTCTGGACTAGCTACGGCTAGACGTACTGCGTTAAAATCAGCGATGTCATTACCGGCATTGGAATAGCGTTGTGGACCCATATTACGCCTCCTCCCCTTCAGTTACATTTGTTTCAATTAGATCGGCTTCTGCTAGAACGATATTGTCGTCGCTAGCTGTAAAATCATCATCTATCCCGACAACTGTAAATTCATTAGCTACGGCTTCTTCTGTTACATCAACATCTGAGATTGCATCTTCAGGTGCATCAACAACGATTGGATGAGTCGCTTCTTCATGAATATTAGTTGCTAGAACTTCTTCGGCGTCAATTATTCCGTCAGAATGAATTAGGTCAACTTTAAGGCCAAGACCTTGAAGTTCTTTAACAAGCACGTTAAAGCTTTCAGGAACCTTAGGACCGACAATAGCTGTCTTCTTAATGATCGATTCGTAAGCCTTGCTTCGTCCGTAAACGTCGTCAGACTTGATAGTTAGCATTTCCTGAAGTGTGTTAGCGGCACCATAAGCTTCGAGTGCCCAGACTTCCATTTCTCCGAAACGCTGACCACCGTTTTGGGCCTTACCACCAAGTGGCTGTTGAGTCACCATAGTGTATGGACCAGTTGAACGAGCGTGGATCTTATCAGCAACCATGTGGTTTAGCTTGATCATGTACATACTACCAACAGTAGTTCGTTCCTTGAATGCTTCACCGTTACGGCCATCGAAGAGCTGTTGCTTACCATCTTCTGGTAGGCCAGCTTGCTTCAATAGTTCTTTAATCTTATCGACAGGAACACCGTTGAATGATGGGCTAGCGACTTTCATTCCAAGTACGCGAGCAGCCATACCAAGGTGACTTTCGAAAAGTTGTCCGATGTTCATACGAGATGGAACACCTAGTGGGTTCAAAACGATATCAACAGATGTACCGTCTTCCATGAATGGCATATCTTCAACAGGTAAGATTCGAGCGATAACGCCCTTGTTACCGTGCCTTCCGCCGAGCTTATCACCGACAGCGATTTTGCGCATCTGAGCCACGAAGACTTGGATTTGCATGATGACGCCGGCTTTTAGCTCATGACCATTTTCACGGCTGAAAACTTTGACACCCACGACTTTGCCGTGCTTGCCATTGCTCATGCGCTGTGATGTATCACGAACTTCTTTGGCTTTTTCACCGAAAATAGCACGTAGTAGGCGCTCTTCAGAGCTGAGCTCTTGTTCACCCTTTGGAGTAATTTTACCGACTAAGATGTCGCCAGGATGAACTTCAGCACCGATGCGGACGATACCGTCATCGTCTAGGTGGCGAAGGGTTTCTTCTGAAACGTTTGGAATATCACGAGTCACAATTTCAGGGCCGAGCTTGGTTTCGCGAACTTCAATCATGAAGTCAACGATGTGAATGCTGGTTAGAGTGTCATCTTCGACTAATTTACGGCTAATGACGATAGCATCTTCGAAGTTGTAACCAGCCCATGGCATGAAAGCCACGACTAAGTCTTTACCAAGAGCTAATTCGCCGCCAGCAATCGACATACCTTCTATAAGTACATCACCAGTTTTTACCTTATCGCCGGTATTGACGACGACTTTCTGGTTAACAGAAGTGCCTTCGTTACTGCGGATGAAACGCTGTGGTTCGTATGTGACGCTGCCTTCTTTGTACTTAACTACTACGGCTTGGGCGTTAGCTTTAGTAACTTCGCCTTCGCCTTCGGCTAGGATGACCTGGCCGGTGTTACGAGCTGCAACTTGTTCAAGACCAGTACCAACGATCGGGCTTTGAGGCTGGATTAGTGGTACAGCTTGGCGCTGTTGGTTACTACCCATTAGAGAGCGGTAGACGTAATTTTTCTCAATGAATGGAATTAGTCCAGCAGATGAACCAATAATTTGGTTGCGTGATGCATCCATGTGAGTGATGTCATTGGCATCAAATTCACCTGATTTTAATTCAAGACGAGCACTGACGCGTTCGCTAACAAAGTATCCGTTCTCGTCGATTTCGCTACCGCCACCAGCGATTGTGGCTGATTCTTCGTCGTAGGCATCTAGGTAAACAACTTCGTTAGAAACCTTAGCCTTAACTGACCATGTGACTTTAGATGTGACTTTAGCAAGTTTGTCGGCGTCAGCAGCAGTAATTCTGCTACCAGCCTTAACGATAACTTTGCCTTTATCATCATTTAAATCAACCGCAGCGATTTCGCCGGCAGCCTTTTTAGCTGTAACAGCATTAACTACTTTACGGTAAGGCGTTTCGATGAAACCGTAGTCGTTAACTCGAGCG
>JAYVVJ010000139.1:0-6129 GCA_043787015.1 Candidatus Saccharimonadota bacterium
ATGACCGGACTAATTAGGTCAGGTGATTATAAATTACAAAGCGGCTATATCTTTGAAGACCGCAGAACTCAATTAAACGGAATGCATCTGATGGCATTTAAATGGTTTTGTCAGACATCTGAGTTTGAAAGACAGATTAAATACTTAGAAGATCCAAGTCTAGATATATAAAACGTTGGTAAAAATACTACGGCTAGCACTCTTGACATGAGAGTGCTAATTTTCTAATATTAGTAGGTGCAACTGATTAAGTTAATTTTCTATTAGAGGAGTAATATGTCAAAAATCATCGGAATCGACCTTGGTACAACTAACTCAGCTATGGCTGTTATGCAGTCTGGCAAGTCTGAAATTATCGCTAACAGCGAAGGTGCTCGTACCACGGCTTCAGTAGTGGCTGTAAATAAGAACGGCGAACGTCTAGTCGGACAAGTGGCACGTCGTCAGCAAGTTACTAATTCCAAGAACACTATTTATGAAGTTAAGCGTTTGATCGGCCGCAACTGGAACGACAAAGAAGTTCAGCGCGACCTTAAGCTAATGGGTTATGAAATCGTTAAATCTGGCAACGGCGTCAAAGTTAAGATGGCCGACAAAGAATACAGCCCTGAAGAAATCAGCGCTATGATTCTCGGTAAGCTCAAGGCTGATGCCGAAGCTTTCCTTGGCGACAAAGTCACCGAAGCCGTAATCACCGTCCCTGCATATTTCGATGACAGCCAACGCCAAGCAACTAAAGATGCCGGTAAAATCGCAGGTCTTGAAGTTAAGCGTATCATTAACGAACCAACTGCTGCTGCTCTAGCCTATGGTCTTGATAAAGGCAGCAAAAAAGAAGAAAAGATTGCCGTCTACGACCTAGGTGGTGGTACTTTCGACGTTTCAATTCTTGAACTTGGTGATGGCGTTTTTGAAGTTAAGAGTACTAATGGTGATACTCACCTTGGTGGTGCTGACTTCGACCGCGTGCTCGTTAATTACTTTGCTGATGAGTTCAAGAAAGAACATGGCATCGATATTTCTGACGATAAAGCCGCTATGCAGCGCTTACGCGATGAAGCTGAGAAAGCCAAGATTGAACTATCTTCTTCTCAAGAAGTAAATGTTAACCTGCCGTTCCTGACCGCTGATGCTGAAGGTCCAAAGCATTTCGAACACAAACTAACTCGCGCTAAGCTTGAGAGCTTGGTCGGTGATCTTATTAGTAAGACTGCCGTTCCTTGCGAGAAAGCTCTCAAAGATGCTGGCCTAAAGGCTAGCGATATTGATGCGGTAGTTTTAGTCGGTGGTATGACACGAATGCCTGCCGTTCAGGAACAAGTTAAGTCTATCTTTGGCCAAGAGCCAATGAAGGGTGTTAACCCTGATGAAGTAGTCGCTATCGGTGCGGCTATTCAAGGTGGTGTCTTACAGGGTGACGTTAAGGATGTGTTGTTACTAGATGTTACGCCGCTCAGCCTCGGAATTGAGACTATGGGAGGTGTCATGACCAAACTAATCGAGCGCAACACTACTATTCCTACCAGCAAATCTGAAGTTTTCTCGACTGCCGCTGACAATCAACCACAAGTTGAAATTCATGTTGGTCAAGGTGAGCGCGATATGATCGAAGGCAATAAGAGCCTTGGACGTTTCGTCCTAGACGGTATCGCTCCAGCTTCACGCGGCGTGCCACAAATCGAAGTTACATTTAACATTGATGCCAACGGAATTTTGAATGTTGCCGCTAAGGATAAGGGCACGGGCAAGGAACAAAGCATCACTATCAGCGGATCAGGTAATCTTGATAAAGCTGAAGTTGAGAAAATGTCCAAAGAAGCCGAAGCTCATGCCGAAGAAGACAAAGCCCGTAAGGAGCAAGTCGAAGCCCGCAATCTTCTAGACGGCGCCGTTTACCAAGCTGAAAAACTTCAGAAGGATAATGCTGACAAGATTAGCGACGAAGATAAGAAGACATTAGAAGAAGCTATCGAAGCTGCCAAGAAAGTTGTTTCAGACGAAAAAGCAGAAAAGGATTCATTAGAATCAGCTGCTAAGGAACTTAATGACAAAATGATGCCAATCGGATCCAAGCTTTACGAAAATGCTTCCAAGGAAACCAAGAACGACGAAGATGGAACGAAGAACGATGAATCTAAGAAAGACGAACCAATCGAAGGCGAAGTCGTCGACGACAAAGAAAAGTCTGATAAGACGTCCTAATTAGCCACCTTGGCTTGTCATTCCAGCGAAAGCTGGAATCTCTTAACAATTTTAGTACAACTTAGCTTTCTAGGCAGATCTCAGCTTTCGCTGGGATGACACGATCAATTAAATGGTAAAATATAGCGATGAACGAGTATGAGTCTTCAAGAGAAGTTACAAATCAGCTTGATTCTGTATTAACCGAAGCTGCACAGAACGAGCGTATCAAGTTAATTGTTGAATGGATGCTCACTAATGATCTCAAAAATTTCGAAAAGGTTAATGTTTTCTATGAATATATGGCTTTAATTTTGTCTGAGAACTATGACATATATGACGAATCACTTCGCCAGAGAGTATATGAAAAATGTGAAGTTGGAATTTTAGAAAGCCATTTAGCATTAAGCATGAACGGTAGGGCTTAATACATGGCTACTAAACGTGATTATTACGAAGTATTAGGCGTTAGCAAGGGCGCAAGCGCTGATGAGATTAAGAAGGCTTTTCGACGTAGCGCAGTAGAGCATCATCCTGATCGAGGTGGTGACGAAACTAAGTTCAAAGAACTTAATGAAGCTTATGAAGTATTAAAAGACGATAGCAAACGCAAACGTTATGATCAATTCGGTCACGCCGGCGTAGGCGGCAATGGCGGCAATGGCAATCCATTCGGCGGCTTCGGCGGCAATGGACAAGAAATGCACTTCGACTTCGGTGAGGGCGGACTTGGCGATATTTTCAGCAGCTTCTTCGGAGGTGGATCCGGTGGTCAAGCTCAGCAACGACAATCTCGTGGTAGAGATGTAGAAACTGGCGTTGAGATAACTTTCGAGCAAGCAGTATTCGGCACCGAAGTTGAACTTAACCTAAGTCTTGACGATACCTGTGAGCATTGTAAGGGCACAACTGTTGAACCGGGACACGAATTAAAGACTTGTGATGAGTGTCGTGGATCAGGCCAAGTTATGACTGTCACCAGAACTATTTTCGGCAATATCCAACAGGCCAGCATCTGTAGTAAATGTAATGGTCGTGGCAAAATCCCAGAGAAAATCTGCACAGTTTGTCATGGCAAGGGAACACAGTCTAAAAAGCAAAAACTTGAATTAAAAATTCCTGCTGGAGTTGATGACGGCGCCACTATTCGTCTCCGTGAACATGGCGAAGCAATTGCCAATGGCCCAAAGGGTGATCTGTACGTAAATATTCGCGTCAAATCTCACAAGCATTTTACTCGTGAAGGCGATATAATTCTCAGCGAAGCTCACGTCACAATGATTGACGCAGCACTAGGCGCCGAAATCGATGTCGATACAGTTGATGGTCCTGTTCGCATGAAAGTACCTGCTGGTACTCAGTCAGGCTCTGACTTCAAACTGTCCAATCACGGTGTAACTCACATGAAGGGCAACTCCAGAGGAGCTCATATAGTTACAATTGTCGTCGATACTCCGAACAAGCTATCCAAGCGTCAGCGCCAAATCCTAGAATCTTTCGAAGACTAATGTCATCCTCGCGAATGCGGGGATCCAGAAATGTTTTTTTGTCTGGATTCCCGATCAGGTCGAGAATGACAATAGGAATGTCTTCGACTTGAATAGGTTTAGATCCCAGCCTTCGCTGGGATGACCTGAAATCATTTGCAAAAATAGGCGTAAGCATTAATAATTAGTGCCAATGAATAATCTTTCCAAAAACCAATCCGGCTTTATTCCACTACTTCTAACTATCATCCTTGTCGTCGGGTTTTTGGTATACATGGCCTATACACGTGTGCTTCAGGCCAACTCCTAATCAAGTAGAGCAGTCGATGCCATAATGGTATTGTCTATTTTCACTTTATATGATATAATTATACACCTTAGCTAAGAAGTTAAGACAAAGTAGCAATATATACAATTATGACTATCAACTGGACCAAAATTAGCAAAACTCTCAAGCCCAAAACTATTGGTATGCTTGAGGAAATTAGCTTGCCAAAATTTGGCGTAGACGGAATCACTGCCAAAGTTGATACCGGCGCCTATTCCGGCTCTTTGCACGCTACAAGCATAAAAGTTATGGCTATGGACAAGTCCAAAGTATTGAGCTTCAAGCCTCACGGTCAAACTGCGGCCGTAACAGTTAATAAGTTTCACAGCCGCCGAGTTAAGAGTTCTAGTGGTCATATTTCTACCCGTTACGCTATCGATACTGAAGTAGTTATCAAGGGCAAGAAATACCCTATTACAATTACACTAAGCGACCGTAGCAGTATGAAATACCCAATGCTCATTGGTCGCAAATTTTTAAGAACTCACGGCTTTTTAGTTGACGTAACAATTAATAATAAGTAAGGTGGCTTAGTCATGAATATTGCAATTTTATCCAAAGGTCCAGGCAACTACTCAACTAAGCGCCTCAAAGAGGAAGCTCTTTCACGTGGTCACAATGTCCGCGTTATTAATTATGCTAAGTGTTATATTACGGTCGAACGGGGCAATCCTGTTGTTCGCTACGAAGGTGAAGAAGTTAAAAATATTGACGTAATTATTCCACGTATTTCTTCTACTTTGACTAAGTATGGCTCTTCAATCGTGCGCCAGTTCGAAATGCAAAATGTCCCTACTATAACTAGCTCTATCGCCTTAGTGCGATCTCGTGACAAGTTGCGTAGTATGCAATTGCTAGCCAAGGCTGGAGTCGGTATTCCTAAGACAGTTTTTGCTCGTGATGCTTCAGACTTAGACGACGTTTTAGACCAAGTTGGCGGCGCGCCTGCAATTATAAAAGTAGCTCGTGGTACGCATGGTAACGGCGTAGTATTGGCTGAAACACGCAAAGCGGCCAAGGCCGTGATGCAAGCCTTTTATGTTGAAGGCGTGAGCTTCGTTGTCCAAGAATTCGTGGCCGAAAGTGCTGGTGTAGATATTCGTGCTTTCGTAGTTAACGGCAAGGTTGTTGCTAGCATGCTTCGCCAAAGCCTAGACGATGATTTCCGTAGCAACTTACACCAAGGCGGTGAAGGCATCCCAGTTAAATTAAGTGATGAAGAACGCAAGACTGCCCAAAAAGCTGCCAAAGCTATGGGATTGCCGGTCTGTGGCGTTGATATGATGCGCTCCGAGCGTGGTCCTCTAGTTCTTGAAGTTAATTCCAGTCCTGGTTTCGGTATTGAGAAGGTGACTAAACATAATGTTGCCGATAAGATTATTGATTACGCAGAACTTGTTGCCAAGGTTGGACGACGCAAAGACAAAGTCGGCGCCTAGCACCGCTGGCGGTGCAGCAGTCAGTAGTCTGTTTTCAGTCATCAGAAAGCTAATCGTGATTTACAGATAACAGATTACGGATAACTGATAACTTTTTGTGATAATGCTCATGCTATAGTGGTGTCATGAATTCATCGCTAGTTCTTGGCGCTATAGTCGTTATTCCAATTATTCTATTAATCGTCCTAAGAATTAATGCAGCCTTGGTTTTCCTGAGTCTTTGTCTTGGTAGCGTGTTGGTGCAGTTCGTGGCTCCGGATGCAGACAGCTTATTTGGATTGTTTACATCGGGAAATTTTAATCCTAACAGCACCGGAAGTAACACTATTCGATTACTTCTGATAGCCGTACCGGCAATTCTAACTTCTATTTTTATGATTAGAACCGTCAAAGGCCATTTCAAGTTAGCAATAAATGTATTACCGGCTATCGGCGTAGGACTACTCAGCGCCTTATTAGTTGTACCACTACTTTCAAATGGCCTTCAACAGAACATCATAACTTCATCATTCTGGGATCAAGCCCAAAAATCTCAAGATCTAATCGTCGGTTCAAGTGCCATGGTCTGTATGTTCGTGCTCTGGCTCCAGCGCCCCAAAACCGGCGGCAAGCACAAAGCTTAAACTAGGTATAAAAATCGAATAATAACTTTAGTTCTACGAAGCCTTGGCGAAGTAGAATGGAGGGCCCAGCG
>JAYVVJ010000140.1:0-2579 GCA_043787015.1 Candidatus Saccharimonadota bacterium
CTTCGCTTTCTTCTAGTTTTATTCGCGCGCAGATCTGAGCAGTAACATCAGTTATTACTGCTACAATTCCTGTTATTTTTCCTGAAGGACTACGTAAGGGCTGATAGACCAAATCAAGGTGAAACTTCCTAATTTTCCCATATGCTTGAAGTAGATCAATTGGCATTTCAGTACCGATAAAGGGTTTTCCGGTTTGATAAACGTTATCCAGCAATTCTCCAAAGCCCTGTTCGACTGCTTCAGGAACGGCCGCGCGGACCGATTTACCGATAAGATCCTGTCGCCCTCCAAAAAATTGCGACAGGTAGGCCGAATTCGCCATCGTAAATATATGATCAGGTCCTTCAAACACGGCTATCGCGCCTGGGGTCTGCGCGAACACAGCTGCAAGTTTCGCGCGTTCGTTTTCTGCGACTTGCTTCAATTGTTCGAGCTGTTCTTGGCTTCGTAAAAGGCGCGCTTCGCTATATTCCAAATTTTTCCGAGCAAGAGCCTGCTCAGTGACATCAATGTGAAATGCCAAAATGGCCGTGATTTTATTTTCAGAATTTCGTATTGGATTGTAACCAAATTCGATAAAGCGTTCGTGAACTTCACCCTTTAAATCAAGAAGTGGAACGGAAGTCTCCTTCCCGATATAGGGTTCGCCCGTCAGATAGACACGATCGAGAATATCAAAAAAGGGACCGACTTCTGCTTCGGTAAAAGCGTCGCGTACTTTTTTCCCAACGACACTTCTTCCCGAGAGCTTGTCATAGTGTTGATTGGACAAAGTGAAGATATGTTCAGGGCCTTCAAGAACGCAGATTGCAAGCGGAGCTTGCATGAAGAACGCAAAAAGTTCTTTACGGTCATTTTCGATTTCTTGCCGTTGATTTTTCTCACTTTTAAGCTCAATCTCGGCATACCTGGCAGCAGCTTTACGAATACCCTGATCCATGAATTCGTGTATGACTTTGCTAGCCGCAGTGCTAAGTGGAGCGTCTAACTCTAGAAATTTTATTAACGTCGTTCGCAGTATTTGATACTCATAAATCAGTTGGTCGAGGGTGTAGGGTTTTAAATCCGAACGCTCTTCGCCATGATCACAAGCGACTTTGGAATTTGCTTCGCAGTCGGTTTTGAAGTCAGGGCGTATGGTTAAAATCAGTTGATCTATAAATTTAGGAATTTCATTCAGAAAGGCAGGATGGCTTTGAAGTTTCGCAGCAAGTACTTTTTCACGGCACTCCGATTCCCATGCTTGAAGGATATCCTTTTTAAACCGAAAAAGAAGTGCAGCCGCATTGGACAGTCCTAAGCTTTCAGCCTTGGTGTCGGGCGGAAGTATTTCGTCGGACTCCTTTGACATTTGAACCTCGATTAAAGAGTAGGGGTCTCATAAATTTTTTTTGAAAGCAATACTTTGCGGGTGGAGTGTAAATTTGGGTGTACCGAAAAAGCTAGCCGGCCGACGAGTTAATCAACATCGGCGCCCTAAGCAAAAACCTAGTACGGCAGTGCACCCTGAGATGGCCAGCTACCAGATGTGTAATAGGGCACGCATTTGGTACATAGCGGGTCCTTATTGGTCTACCACCCTCTGCGCCAATTTATTTTTCGTCTGTATCAACAATAGCTATGCGACGTTGCGAGCTTTTCACAGGATTCATTAATTCACGGATTGCATCAAAAACTACTTTGAATTGAACATCATACTTTTTCTCTAGATATTTTAGTTTTTGAGCTAGATCCTGATTTGATAATAAAATTTCACGTAATCTTACAAAAGTACGCATAATTTCAACATTAACTAAGGCTGCTCGCTCACTTTTTAAAACACTTGAAAGCATAGCCACACCTTGTTCAGTGAAAACATAGGGTAGAAACCTTCTCATATTTGCCATGCCAATTTGGCATCGCAAATTATCGGCCTCAGCTTTGTTAAGCTGAAACATAAAGTCGGATGGAAATCTGACGATGTTTCTTCGAATCGCGCGATTTAACGCTCCTGTTTCAACCTCATAAAGTTCTGCTAGATCCGAATCAAGCATCACCTTATGATCACGAATAAAATAAATTTTTTTGCTAATTTTTTGTTGTAATAAGTTTGACATTAAATTTGTTATGCAAAAAATAATACAAACAGGCTATTTTTCCTGGGAACTCTATTTCGACAAAACTTTTTCAATTCTTGAATCGGGATACAGCCACAGTATTGCAACAAACGCGTACAAAGCAAAGGCCACTTCAGGTATCCAAAAAGAGATAATGAGGGCAGCAATATAGAGAACTAGCGAAAGCCGTTCCTTTATTTTGTTACCTACAGCTCTATGTAACTTAGAGTCCGTGGAGTGATTGTTAAGCAAACTGACTGTTAATATATAATAACCCACTGCGCACATAAGCAAAACAAAACCGTACAGTGTCACAGTTATGCTCGCAAAATTATTTTCACCCATCCAGCCAGAAGCAAATGGAATTAATGACAGCCAAAATAACAGAAATAAATTAGCCCAAAGAACTTTTCCGTCAATTTTATTTATTGATTGAAATAAATGATGGTGATTATTCCAGTAAATACCAACATATATAAAACT
>JAYVVJ010000141.1:0-2577 GCA_043787015.1 Candidatus Saccharimonadota bacterium
GGTAAGTCTTACGGATTCTTCAACAGCTCTACCAGAGGCACGGTTCTTGTAATGGTCAATGTCAGCTACTACGACCCAAACAATGGTCAATCCATCCAAGCTAACAATGCCATTCTCAACACCCTAACAGTTAACGGAGCAGGCAATATGCAATCCATTAACATCGGTGCACTAGCTACTATCACCGCTTTGAATGTCACCGGCAGCGCTACGATTGGTGGCAACCTAACTGTATCTGGCGGCCTAACCGTCACCGGCCCAACCATCGTATCTGACATTACTGTTAATGGGCATATCATTACTGCCGGTAATCTACCTCTAGTGACTGCAGGAATCGGAGTGGGGGCAGCCGATATAGCTCAAAATATACCTGCGCCTTTGGTCACTGTTAACGGCAACGATACCGCCGGTACAATTAGCATTATTGCTGGAGCTAACGGCACAGTAGGTGATCTGGCTAATCTGACATTCTTCAAAGTGTTTGGCAATGCCCCACGCATCGTTCTGACCCCAGTTGGATCTAACAGCGCCAAGCTTCAGACATATATTAACAGTACGACCACTACTGGCTTCACAATTGGATCTAATACTATGCCTATAGCTGGGGCTACTTACATATACAATTACCAAGTAATACAGTAAGTAATAGGCAGAGTATAAGAATTAGGAGTTGTCTAGCTTGAGCTGCTCAGGGCATATTAGATGAATAATTAGCCCTATGTGACAAATCGCTTTGGGTTCCAGTTTTGAATAGGATTACTGGGGTGGGGATAAGTGAACACATTTTGTATCATTTCGCTCTTTACAGGCATTGATTACAAGGAGTAATATATAGGTAGGTCAACAGCAGACAAAAACGGTAAAAATCAACAATACAGATACTACGAACTAACTGAAATCTCCATATTGGAGCACCTGTAGCTAGTATCACCAAAAGGAAACCATGAAACCTCAGATTAAGAAAAAACAAGATGACAGACTTCTCAAGCAATTAAGCAGACAAGAACGACAGCGCCAAGAACTTATCAGACAGATGATCTATAACGATCCGATATTCAAAGTCGTATAGCGTTTCGTCATCCCAGCGAATGCAGGGATCCAATCAATTATATAGCCTGTATTGAGTTGTATAATTTGAAAAAAGAACATCTTTGACATAAATAGGTTTGGTTCCCAGCCTACGCTGGGATGACCATGTATCAAATGGCTAGTACTATAAGGCTACTAAGAACTCACAGGAGTTAAAAGTTTGTAAAGTTCATAAAGTATAAAGTTTTCGTGGCTTTCAACTTTCAACTCCCTAGGTAATGGTATACTGAAACTAAGGCAACATATGACAACAAAAATTATTGCAGTCGTGAATCAGAAGGGAGGGGTCGGTAAGACTACTACTTCTATTAACGTGGCTGCACAATTAGCTGAAGGCAAATCCAAAGTTTTGCTACTCGACCTTGATCCACAGGGAAATGCTACAAGTGGACTTGGAGTTCCTAAAGATCAAGCCGCTCATACGACTTATGATATTTTGCGCGGTGACGTAACCATTGCTCAGGCAGTGGTTCAAAGCAATGTCGCACAATTAGATGTTTTGCCGGCCAATAGTAACCTTGCGGGGTCGGAAGTTGAGTTAGTAAACATGACAGAGCGAGAATATGCACTCAAGCATGCGCTTCAGGCCGTAGATCAGTACGATTACATCATTATTGACTGTCCTCCATCACTTGGACTGCTAACAATTAACGGATTAACAGCCGCCAATTATGTATTAATACCGGTTCAGGCTGAATATTACGCCTTAGAAGGCCTAAGTCAGTTATTAAATACCATTCAAGCCGTCAAACAGGCAACTAACCCCGGTTTAGCGCTGCTCGGAATCGTCCTAACAATGTTCGATAAGCGCAATTCACTCAGTGAACAGGTTGAGAAAGAAGTCCGTAATTACTTCGGTGGAACATTATTCGATACGATAATACCTCGAAACGTTCGACTAGCTGAGGCGCCAAGTTATGGCAAGACCATTTTCCAACACGATCGCTGGAGCAAGGGCGCCAAAGCTTACAAAGCCTTATCTCGTGAAATTCGCAACCGCCTTTAGTAATGACCTCGTCATCCCGGCGTAGACTGGGACCCAAACCTATTTATGTCGAAGACATTTCATATTGTCATTCTGAACGATAGTGAAGAATCTATAGATCCTTCGTTAACACTCAGGATGACATATTGATTGGGTCCCAGTCTACGCCGGGATGACAAAAGGCGATAGATACTCGTATCTGTTCATGAGCGTTGTTCTTATGCTATAGTATGGGCATGGCAGAGACACCAAAACGTGGGTTAGGAAGGGGATTTGAATCCCTTTTATCGCCTGATTTTAACAAAGTCAGTTTGTTAAGTTCACCTGAAGATAGAATCGAGAAAATCGAGATTACACTTCTTCAGGCCAATCCATATCAGCCTCGACATCGCTTCGACGAAGCGTCTCTAAAGGAATTAGCAGCCTCAATAAAGCAGTACGGCATAGTCCAACCAATAGTAGTTACCCCTGTTAAAGACGGTTTATATACACTTATTGCTGGT
>JAYVVJ010000142.1:0-2555 GCA_043787015.1 Candidatus Saccharimonadota bacterium
CAATACGATCTGAGTTGCAGTACTGGCAGCTACAGTACCTGTATCAACTGCACCACCTGTAGGTGTAATAGCTACGAAAGTAGAGATACGTACATAGAAGGTCTGATTGGCGGTAGAAGGGTTGGTAACTCCGTTCAAATGATAGCTAACAACAGTAGTGGCAGCGATGCTGCTGGCTGTCCTAGTAATAAAGGGTGCTCCGTTAGTAGTATTATCTAGAGTAAATCCAGTTGCACCAGTTTCAGCACCATAAATGGCGGAGGCAGTAGAAAGTCCAACTGGAGTTGTACAAGCACCAGATGCTAGAACGCAGTATCTGAACTCTATAGTTCCAACGTTACCAGTAGTAGGTACGGTAAATGTGAAGAAGTGATTGACTACACCGCTGGCTTTAGATCCACCGTCGGTGCCACCGTTTTTTAATACTAGACTACGAACAGTAATTTGCGCAGCAGAGGCTGAGCTAATTGGGATCATTTGCACAACTAAACCGGCTAATAGTGTAACTACGCCGGCTAATCTAAGAACTTTTTCTAATTTTTTCATTTTAGTTTTGTACTTTCGTACTTTTCGTACTTTTATTTTTTTGTACTTTTTGTAACTCTGATTAGGACTTTACCATAAGCTTGATTTACAAGTCAACACTATTTAATAGTAGTTTTACTACCTGTGGATAAAGTATTGGAAAATGAGTTATTTAGTATGTACCCGTGCAGACTATGGACTGGTTGCTGGCATACTGCCCGCCAGGGGTAAGGCTACTAACGTTAACTATATAACTAATTGTATATATAGTTTCACCTGAACTTTTAGGGGCGGAGGCGATCGATTCGCCGCTTACGTACCGATAATTATTGGCAGTATTGTAATTGCTACTGGCTGTACCGAAACCGAAAGATCCATTATTAGGATTGGCTCCAAAACTAGTGGGAGAAGTATTGGCAACGAGGTTAATACCGAATTGCTCTGTACCGACTGTAGAAACTCCTGTAGTGGACATGGCAGTTATCGAGTGAGCACCATTAGTAGGAGGCGTGCCAATGATTTGGACGGCATAGCCGTAGGAAGTGTAGTCAATTACCGAGAAGGTTGAAGTTGTCGTAGCTGTGACGGTCGGACTAAACGATCCAAAACTAGAGTTATATGTAAGTATGGCGAATGACAATGTTGGGTCTGGCGTTGTCCTTGCTCCGGACTGAACCTGGAAACTAGTCGATGAGGAATTGCCGACAGCATCACCACCAACTGCCTGAAGGGTCTGATAGTTGGTAGATGCAGAATTAAATGAACCATCAAAGCCGACAGCTGGCTCATCGAATTTGTAACTAGTTGAAGTTAGGGTTTCTGCCGACACACTGGCTATAGAAATAGCACTTATAGCTAATGCTAATAAATAAACCCCTATTTTACTAAACAGCCCCTTATTCATATGAAGCATTATAACGTATAAGCAATCTGTTATCCGTTATCTGTTGTCAGTCATCTGTAGGCACTATTACTAACTGATTACAGACTACTGAATACTGACGACAATTTATACATATATATAAGAGTAGTTGCCTGAGGTTTAACTTAAGCGGTATAATTAACTGGAATTGAGGTACAAGGTGGCAGATACTCCATCCCCTGAGAAAGATACGAATGAATTACCGGCACCTGAGGTACTTAAACCAGAGGGCGATTCAACGTCCAAAGATTCTGGACCAGCTGTTAATTTAGATAAGTTAGAAGAAATACGGCAAGCTAAACGCATGAAGCGAGGCACTTATCGGCCGAGCCATAAGTCGACATTTATCGGGCTGGCAGTCGTAGTGGGGATTCTGGCTATTAATGCAGTTATCATCGGCTTTGTAATAAAGAGTCAGTCTAAGTCTGGAAGTTCTTCAAGCCAGAGTCAGGTAAGTATTAGCTCGGACGCACTTGATAAATTAGGCGTCAATCGAAGTTCAGTCAGCACTGGCGGCATTAAATTAGTAGTTAATCCCGACGCCCTATTTAATGGCAAACTGCAGGTTAATGGTGATGTAAGCCTAGCCGGTCAGCTTAAATTGAACAGTAAAATTACTGCGCCATCGGCAAGCGTGACTATATTAGAAGCTGGTAGCACGTCGCTGACTGATTTGAATGTTAACGGTGACGGCACAGTCACTAATCTAAACGTACGCAATGATTTGATTGTTGCCGGCACTGCTAGGATGCAGGGATCTAGTGTATTTACTGGACTAATCACTGCCAATGGAAATATAAATGTATCGGGTAATTTGACTGTTGGAGGCAAATTGGCTGCATCTAACTTACAGGTCAGCAGCCTAGTGGTCGATAGCAGTATTACTATCGGCGGGCATTTAATTACTCAAGGGACGGCGCCTTCGATAGCTAAGGGTTCGGCTGCTGTGCTTGGATCAAACGGCACAGTGAGCATCAGTGGCAATGACGTCTCAGGTACTATAGGTGTCAATGTTGGCGTAGGTGCTACATCTAGCGGCATAATGGCTTCGATAACTTTCCGTAATCAGTACAGCAATACGCCGCACGTGGTAGTGACGGCGGTTGGA
>JAYVVJ010000143.1:0-2555 GCA_043787015.1 Candidatus Saccharimonadota bacterium
TCAATCTTCATATCGCTTATATCTTATCACGCTAGATTAGCTAGCTACATAATGTTATTGCTTATTTACCCTTTTTATGCTACAATAAAGCAAATGTCCGAAAACAAAAACATTCAATCACTGTCAGCTAGAGAACGCATCGGCGTCGGTTTAGGCGCTGCAGCTATTGGAGTTATGGTTGCAGGTGGCCTTAGTTCTGACAATAGCATTGAACGTGTCGAAGTTAGCAACGAAACAATCAGCCAACCATATGAACAGTCCAACTCAGATACTTCAATTATTTTAGAACCAGTTCACAAAAACGCTGTTAGTGAATTAGCCTCTAATGTCCCTGCTCCGATCTTCAAAGGCAAAGTTACAATTAAAAAAATGGCGACTGAGGAAGTAGAAACTAGTATTACAACTCCTCCAGTAATTACCGAAATTACTATTCCAGAATTTTTACCAAATAATGGTTTAATTCAAAATACTTTGATTCAACCAAACATGGACAAAGCCCAATTGACAGAGAGTGATTATAAATATGTATCAGAGAACACTGTATATTTAGATTTCAATGACGGCTACTGTTCTGGATCATTAATCAGAAACGCCGCCGATATGCCGGTTGGAGTGCGTACTGCACAGCATTGCTACTTAGAAGATGATTCTGTCACGCCTAGATACCAAGGCACAGATGGAAAAACATACATTGTTAAACCATCAGCAGTAGTAGCCAAGATAGGTTCATTTAAACCAGATTTTAAAACATTTGGCACTGTTAATGAATTCTACCTGCCAAATAGCAAAGACAGAACTATGGATATAGCAATTGGCGCATTTCAAGGACACAGCATGGATGAGGTATTGGAAGCCTTTAAAAGTACGGCATTATCTAATGAAGATATTAATAGTATCAAGGCTGGATCTAGGGCAACTTTAAGTGGCTACCCTGCGCTTCAGAAGAATAATACAAACCCTGACTACCTAAAACGTCAAGATTTCCCAATGGTCACACTAGGTGTTACCAAGGACAGTCCAACACATGAAAATGAAAAGAGTCATGAATGGAACATAGATATACTTTGGACAGCAGTATTGGAAAGCGAAGACGGGGCGTCATGTAGCTACGGCAACAGTGGTGGTGAAGGCACAATTATGATAGATGGCAAAAGGATGTCGCTAGGTGTACTTTCTAGGTTCATACCTCTTACCACTGATTTTAATAGAAGTTCATACTCAATAACTCCCGAACAAATTCTAGCTGTTAAACAAAACTTTGAAAATGCGTTTGGCATAGACTTATCCGGAGTCGTAGCATTATGTGGTTTTACCAATAAAATTCCAGATTCAAATAACCCAGGCACAGTAGCCGAAGTAGTTTCTTCTGAAGGCGATATCCCTACCGATCAAGAAACATTTACCCAAGAACTACCCGATTTTGCTAAAGAACTAATCCAAAAAGCACATGACGAATTCTTTGATCCTAATATTGTGAAAACATGGGTTAGTGGTGCAATCAATCTTGATCCAAATGGTAAAGGCTATTGGAAAATGAATCCGGCGATTTTCTTTGATAAAGAGTCTGGTGGAGCTGTGATCGCTACATTTACTGATAATTCCAAGGACGGACTGGAACTTAATTACATAGCAGATTTTAAAAATCAGAAATTCTATGGCTACCCTGAGTTACACAGTATATCTGGCGAATTAGAAGTGTTTACTGGCATGTTCGGGCCTGACGGCTTCACCAGCGTAGACGGCGGCGCCGTATTTGGACAAAATCAAACTGATCCAGATGCCATCAGAATAATCAAAGAATCGCCTACATTTAGCCTGTATTTCGATGATGCAACTCAGTCTCTGCAAATAATGCAGAATAAATAAGTGAGCGGCGAACGTCGCTTATCTGTTAAAATAGCTTAATGGCTTCATTATCTATCGGAATTGTCGGACTGCCCAATGTTGGCAAGTCTACCCTGTTCAATGCCCTGACTGGCAGCAATATTCTAGCTGCCAATTATCCATTTGCAACCATCGAACCTAACACTGGTATTGTGCCGGTGCCAGATGCCCGATTGCAAGTATTGTCCGATCTGAATAATGCTAAAAAGATCATTCCGGCTACTGTTACTTTCGTTGATATCGCCGGCCTTGTCTCGGGTGCCAGCGAAGGCGAAGGATTGGGAAATCAGTTCCTAGGTCATATTCGCAGTACGGACGCGATTGTGCAGGTCGTACGAGCTTTTGAAGACAGTAACGTGCTACATGTTGATGAATTACATGATCCTAAAAAAGATATAGACGTCATTAATACTGAATTGGTTCTGGCAGATCTCCAAAGCCTTACTAAGCGAATGCCTAGAATGGAAAAAGAGACTAGGTCTGATCCAAAATTGAAGCCAATGCTAGGCACTTATGTACGCTTGAACACAATCCTAAATGATGGCTTCCCTCTATGGAATTACTCTGATATTGAGCCAGAACATGTGGCTGATTTACAGCTCATAACTATGAAGACGGTTATATATTTATTCAATCTTGATGAAGCCGGTCTAGCCGATAAAAATAAGCAG
>JAYVVJ010000144.1:0-6053 GCA_043787015.1 Candidatus Saccharimonadota bacterium
GGGTGAGAATCCACTCAGGTTCGGCGAACGAGCAGCGAAGGAATATAACTGCTTGCAGGGATATTCTGAGCAGCACAGGAAGGAGTGTGGCGCAGCCACGCGATAGACCACCCCTTCCGCCAAGATAAAATCCAAGTTACAATGTTACGGCCAAGAAACAGATACGGAGAGGTACCCAAGTGGCTGAAGGGGTCAGTTTGCTAAATTGATAGGGGGGAGCAATCCCCCGCGAGGGTTCAAATCCCTCCCTCTCCGCCAATAAAATTGCCCACCAGCAAGGTGGGTTATTTTATTGGAGAATAATATAGCAACTGAACTGCTTCAGTTGCGGGATTTGAACTGGCGCAGTGCAGTGTGAGTTTTGGCTTGTAAAGCCAAAGGCGAACACCACGAGCCGGGCTCGCGAGATTTTTCCGTCAGGAAAAATACTTGTGAGTCAAAATCCCTCCCTCTCCGCCAGCCATGTTACAATCTACACATGAACATAAAACAGAATCGACAATTAAAAGTTATTTTACTAATTGCCTTTGTTTGCACAGGTATTGTCATTTTGTTGGTTGGTAATAGCAGCAAATCAGTCAGCAGTGATTTTGATAGTGGTCTCCGCAATGATCTTAGTTCGTGTAATAAAATAGTCCCAGATTATATAGGCATTTCTGAATCTCAAGCTGAAAACAAAGCCATAAAAGATAAACGTAGTTATCGAACAGTAGTTAGAGATGGCGAAAGCTTTATGGTTACTGAAGACTATGCACCGGGACGACTAAACTTCGAAGTCCAAAAAGGTGTCATTACTAAAGCAACGTGCGGCTAAACCTATTAGCAGGTATATAAATTCCTGATTTGTCTGTTCCGCGATTAGATTCTAGACTCGGGTTTTTTGGATTTGAATGATGTGTTTGTCGTAATCTGTTAGTTCTTGGCCGCTGAAACTTCTTGGCCAGAGTTTTTGGGTTTTAACCGCCGCTATAACTACCGAGTAGTAAATAACTTGGGCTTGTAGATATATCCAGAAAAGTAGGCCAAGTGATATTGCAAAGTAACTATATAGGGCATCGAGATTCATTAGTAATTTAGATATTAATAATCCGCCTAAAATTTGTAACACAATCAGGCCTATCGCGGCCGATAGAGCGGCCGAATAAGTGTCCTTAGAATCAACATGTTTAGGTAATACCGCTCGTAATAAATAGCTAAATAACAGATATAGTAGCAGCACACCAGCAAGGTAAGATAGTAATCTTGGCAATAAACCCTGTCCTAGAGCCGCAACAGTGCCTGTTATCGAAGCCGTTGCTATCAAACCTAGGCCACCGATTACTACAATTAACGTGTTATTGATAGCCGACTGGGGAAATCCAGGCTGTTGGCTACGAGTAACTCCCCAGATGTCATTTACACCAGTTCTGAAGGCCGCAGCGACGCCGCGTGCACCGTAAAGGAGGAATAGTAGACCAATAGCTAGGGCTATGCCGCTTCGTTGCAGACTAGTGACATGAACAGATAATTGTCCGCCCAAGACAGATGAATTACCCGTAATATTGTTCAATAGCTCATCGCTAATACCAATATTGCTGTTGGCTAGCATTTGTAGAACTGTCGTAGCGATAAGTAGTAAAGGGAACAATGACAGATAACCGTAATAGGTGAGTAAAGCGGCCTTGTAGCCAGCTTGGTCGTCCCCGTATTTCTTGATAACAGCGATAGTAAAGCCGATAGGTGAGTATCGTCTCTGTATTTTATCGATTTTTATTAATGTTTTTTGGATATTCATTTTAGTTTCTAGAAGCGAATGCGGCTCATCAGCCTGTCTATGGCATCGTGTGAATATTCTTCAAAGGGAAGCCTAGGCATCAATATTTCGACTATCATATCTTCATGTTCAGGGGCAAAATAGACAGCTCTTTGGGGTGCAAAACGCTTAAGAGGCATAAATACTACGCTTGCGAAGGCACCTTCATCGACTATTGAGAAGGATCTGAAGCTTTCGTAACCATAAGTCTTGTTGCCGATTAATACGCCCTTGGAATCTATCTGGTAATGAAGTTCGTTAGGCTGCCTTGAAGCGTAATAGCCTAGGATTAGTGCACCAAATATAACAAAACCGCTGGTTATTAGATCGCGTGTTAGCAGATAGACTATACCTGTGAAAACAACTGCGACAACCGCCAAAATACTGTACCAGCCAGCGGTTTTCTGATGCGCAATGAATTCGGAAGCTGTCCATGAAACAGCATTATCATCAGCTTGATAGTCAACGTCAGAAATTTGAGAATTACTTGATACTTCAGTCTCAGCCATAAGCATCATTGTACCCTAGGAACACAATCAAATACAAAACCCGCCCTATCGCATCTGTCACCCTGGCTATTATTGTCATCCCAGCGAAAGCTGGGATCTCCTTACAATTTAAGTAATGCTTTATCTTTACGGAGATTCCAGCTTTCGCTGGGATGACAAATAAAATAACCCACCTTGCTGGTGGGCAATTTTATTGGCGGAGAGGGAGGGATTTGAACCCTCGATACCATTGCTGGCATAACGGTTTTCGAGACCGTCCAATTCAACCACTCTTGCACCTCTCCAGATGCTACTTTAACGCGAATGGGTAGAATTATTATACCCATTCGCTACCTGGTCAAGCCAAAAAACTTGACTTGCGTCGAGAGTAGTACCTTCAACCACTCGGTCACCTCTCCATATCGAATACATTCTAGCAGGCCCGTCTAGTAATATACACCTAAACATGGTAGAATTACCCCTGTTGCACATGTACCCGTAGCTCAGCTGGATAGAGCGTTGGCTTGCGGAGCCAAAGGTCGTAGGTTCAAATCCTGTCGGGTACACCAAAATATGAACTCCACTTTCCGTGGAGTTTTTATTTTGGTACTTGTTCAGGTTTGGTTCTACGACAGAGATTTTCTGTAAGTAAATATCGTAGTCGTAGGTACGGCGTAGCGAGTACGCGCACAGATGCTTGCATCGAGCACGACACAGCGGAGAAGTACAAAGTCCGCTATCCTGATTAATCTGTACTTAATTACTGGATCAAACGAGGTTTTTTGACTGGTTTTACTTCTGCTACTGGAGTGCTGACTGTAGATTCTGAGGCCGCAAGCTTATCATCACCAGCTGAAAGCTTATCTCTTAGGGCTTTGATGCGGCCAGATTTGTCCTTGAAAATGATTTTACCGAAGATGATTAAGGCAGCAATCAGTACGAATGCGATACCGAAGTATAGATTAATCTTTGTAATTTCTGACTCTACTAGACTAATGAATGCCGTTAAAGATTGCTGCATATCTGCAAGTGTAGAATTTTTGAAAAGGCTTTTTTCTAGCGACTTAGTAGCGGCTTCAATTACGAACTTGCTGGCAATGAAGATGATTCCAGTAATAGCCAAAGTAGTAGCTACTCGGCGAAGACCTTTACGCTTATTCCTAGAAATGAAGACCACTCCTAGTGCACTTACTAGAGATACAGCTCCTAGTATAAAAGGTGCTTTAGTAGCCCATTGATATACCTTGGGTGCATCTGAAAACTTGGTGTAGTAGGCTTCATTATTACCCGCATCAGAACTGCCGATAGTTTCTGCAGTTATGACAGGATTCTCTAAGAAAGTTGCACCAGATAGCTTTTCTGTTATACCAGCTCCTTCTGAGACAGCGCTTACATTCGATGGCTTACAAGTAGCGGTCAATGGATCGACATCACGGTAAGTTAAAGACTGAGCGTAAGTACATATTGGCAAGCTTGCTAGATGAGCTGTGACGAGCTGTCCAACTTGCGTTGCAAACACTTGCTTAGAGCTACTTAGATCGATAACAAAGTCGGGTTTTGCAACCTTACCTTGAAGCCAGGCATAGTTACTATCTAGGAATCCATTAACATTTTCCTGGAGTACTTTGGTAGAAAATGCAGTCTTGGCAGCCTGTTGTACAGCTGCGTCGCTAAGCGAAATTCCGCCTCCACCGCTATCGCCAGTTGATGTCTTGGCTTGATCTACAGCAGCATTAACGAACCCAGTATATATGTCACTTTGATCTAACCAGGTCTCGACTTTTGTCGGGCTACCAAGAATTACATTGATATTCGTGGCTATTACAGTTGCGAATAATGTGAAGAATAGAAGAGAAGATAACAGATAGACTACGAAGTTTCTCAACCAAATCATGAACTTATTGTAGTTGAAAGCCTATAAACAACAAATAGTTTATTCATTCCCTATTCATAATTCGCTAGTCTGTGTTCACTAGGCTAGAATGAACATATGTATTTAGCAAACACCACCAATAGTCTCTTCGGCAGCTTTATGATCATGTGGGCACTTAGCGTTATGTTTTTGACAATTGGCCTGCTTATTTTCGGACTATCGCTCCATCACGCCATCACGCACAAAGACATCAAAAACCGCAGTAGCTGGCTAGTAGTAATTTTCATCCCACTAATAGGCTCAGCTCTATACTTCATGCAAGTCCTAGTCCCCTACAACCGCGCCCACCCCTACATTCGCTCTAAGAATAAGTAATTGCAGTTCCCCCTTTCAAACTGTAGCGCTGTCTATATGAAGTAATTTTTGACCAAATTAGCATAATTACACCGATAGAAATTAATATAAGCAGGAGTTTTAAAGATGTTTTTATTGTTAATTCCAACCAAGACTTAAAATTTATAACACTAACTGGATCTTTCAAATCCTTAGGCAGCGCTGCAGGAGATATATTATTGATCGGCAAAGCTGGCTGCTTTACTATACCGAAGTTTTTTTCGGGCATAATTGAGTTTATATTCTTAGGCACAATGGAAGCGGGAACTTGATTTGATATCGACCCAGCCTGAATAGTTGATTTAACAGCCGATCCGTCGCCTGGCTTGACTTCAGCACCTATAAATCCGTCGCAGGCATCATCAACCCCGTCAACATCTTGATCTGCTCCGCTATTTACGAAAATTGGACAAGAATCAGTCGAATTGGATATGCCATCGCCATCTACATCATTCTCGCTGTCTGCAATAAATATAATTTGTCTGATGTCTACGGTCTGTCCAGTTTGATCAAGACCAATTAGATCAAGACTGTGGATACCAATGGCCGTATCCTGGGGAAGTGTATAAGAACCAGATAGATAACCTTGATTATCAGAAATTACAGAAGGCAATATACTAATGTTGCCTTTATCAAGCGATAGGCTATAGCTAGAATTTGGCCTAAGGCTATTTACTATTCCGTTGACTCTGAAGTCGTTACTTCTAAACCTATTAATTACTTCATTTCCCAGGCTGCTCGGGATTAAATTTCTAATCTGACGTCCAGTAGTCGGCGCATTGAGTAGGCTTTCGCTTGGATTTGCCACTAGAGTAGTTATTTGGCCGAAACTAAAATTGTTCGACTTCTTGAGAATCGCCGATTTAAGCAAGCTTTGACCAAAAGCATTAGGATGATAGCTCTCATTCCCAATTATTTTGATACCAAATATCCCGGCATCTCTGCCGGCGGTTAATCCGTTGACTGCCACAGCGTAACTTTTAGCTTCACATAATCGATATCCAAACAATGCATCGGAAACATCGAGATAATTCGTTCCGGATTCGGATGCAGCAAGCTCTATTGCCCCATCAAGATAACTGATAATCTCGGCTGAGAATTCAAGTTCACTTTTACTCAAATTGACATTACGCGCGCAATCGCTCTTGTCATAAAATATCTGCGGATATCCGACCACATAGATTTTGCTTAGAGGCGACATTGCCGATAATCGCTTAAATAATGCAATCCATTTTGGCACTGTCCTATCGATTAGGTTTTTGAGCTCAAGCCTATCTTCATAGGTGTTGTAGCAGACTCCATCACTCATATGTAAGCTTAATCTGGGAACTACACAGCTTTTTAGGATGTCTGCAAAACCGATATCGTTACCACCTATCGAAACGGTTATTACGCCAGGCTGGTACTCACTTACAAAGTCACCTTGTGGCAGGTATCCAGGTATGTAACTACTAAGAATACTGGATTTTTGAGTATCTACTATTTGGCCAGCATCTCTTGCCTGCCC
>JAYVVJ010000145.1:0-2547 GCA_043787015.1 Candidatus Saccharimonadota bacterium
GAGATTTCTGGAGCTATCCATTTTGTAGTTCAAGAAAGTGTGCATCTCGTTGCGAAAGGTCACTTGTCAAATGAGCGCCGACTAAGTCATGAGGCAAGAGATTTCGTAGCAGAATTTGAATCATCTTTTGGGGTTGTTGGGCACATTGAGGCTGTAGCCATAAGACCTTGGCGTACAGGAAAATTCGCAGACCCTCTAAAGTTAAGTTGCACATCTAGGGCAGCGATTGGAATCGCTCTTAAACAAGTTGGCAATTGGGCGATTCAGTTTTCCTGTCGAATTCATTTTGAATGGGTATGGAACGGTGCCGCTATTTTTATAGTTCAAGCAGACCGTGCTACGGACATTGGTGGCGTCAGTCCTCGTTCAGTCGTACCAACAGACATACCGGTTTTCGAGAAAGACAGTCTTCGAGTATTTCGTACGGCAGATTCGAATGACTATGAAAAGTTTCGGAAATTAAGTAATGCCAATTTGTATTCCAAGCTTGGCTACACAATGCCTCCTTTCTATGTAATTAAAGATCAGGAAATCATCAGTGCATTATTGAGCGGAACGTTGACAGACGATCTTGCTGCCGACCTCAGGATTCTTACGCAAAGGCCTCTCATTATTCGTACAGATGGTCTAAATATCCCAAGTTCGAAGCGGGAAATGCTTCCGCGCAGCGATGAATTACGCTCGCTTGATGATGCAAAATTGTGGTTCTCTTCAAAATTTGCAACTGCCATCAATGAGGCATCGATAGCAGATGCAGGCTTATGCCTCATTGCCCATCACTTTATTCCCTCCGTTGCTTCAGCTTGGGCCAGAGCTGAGCCCGGTAACCCAGTTGTCCGCATCGAGTCATTATGGGGAATCCCTGAAGGACTTTATTGGCACTCACATGACACTTTCGAAGTCGATACGGGAAGCCGTGACATTGATCCTGGAGGAATAGGCAATCAACCAGCTTATAAGCATCGAGAGCGCTGTAGATATAAAGGGACATTTATTGCTGCAAATGATGCTGGCCAATGGGTGCCTCAAACCACTGATGCAGATCATGATTGGGTTCGCAGTATCAAGCTTAAAAAGTGGATAGATGAAATTGCAAAAACGACAAGATTGCTTGCGGAGCGTTGTTCTGAAGCAATTTCCGTGATGTGGTTTATAGACAATCACAAGAGCGCTTCTTTGCACCGTGTTCTTCCTTGGTTTCATAGCGCATCACCACTTGAAAATGGTCCCAAAGCAGCACCTCGTAGGAAAAGACATTCAACAAATGATCTCGTTATAAGATGTTGGAACGATTGGGAGCGACTAAAGAATTCGGCTACATCTGGCGGAATAATTGAACGCGTTTTAATGGCACCAGAAGACGCAGAATTAATTCGAAATGCTAGTTTTGCCACTGAACTCGCTTTATTGGCAAAAGAAAAAGATTTTGTTGTAGAGTTATCTGGCGGCATTCTGTCTCACGCTTACTATATATTGAGCCGCGAAGGGTGCCGCGTCGAATGTGTTGATTTATATGGTGCGGGTGAAGACATTGTTGAGTTCAATAAATTAGTTAGGGACAAAATCCCAGAAATAATTCGAGAACGAGGCGAGCGCATCGAGACTATCAGACTGACGGGTGATGCGCTGGTAACTGCATTGCGCCAAAAACTTGTTGAGGAAGCTTTTGAAGCATTAGACGCTTCTTCTGGTGATGATTTAATTGGAGAACTTGCTGATATTCAAGAAGTATTGCTCGCGTTAGCTTCAGTGTTGAATATAACGCCATCAAGTTTAGAGCAAGAGAGATTGCGAAAGCGAAAGCGGCGGGGTGGATTTGAAGAAGGATTAATGCTTCTTAAAACATCCTCGCCACAGTCAATTGCTAAATCTTCAAATGACATACAAGTAAACAATGACAGTCTAGCTACAGACGATGAACAAGAAGAGCTCATTGTTTCAATTTCCGATCCCATTGCGATTCCTGTAAGTCCACCTTATCGTCGTCCAGATATGAGAACGATCGATGGCGCTATTGAAAAACTTCTTACTTTTAAAGTTGATATCGATGCTTTGCGTAATTTTCAGCAGCAACTGTCTTTTGACATGCCCATATCTCAAGCTGGCGAAAATGCTTTTTTAATGACAGTTCAACTGGATAGAGAAAAAGCGAAAATACGCGGACGAATTCGCTTGCAATTAGGCCCAACTCAAATGACATTTACCTTCTGAAAATTTCCAGTCAAATGGGTCAGCTATTTTCAATAAGTTTACGTTATTATGCAAAATAAGTTGAAATCTAAAGGAGTTTTGATGGCTGCTAAGCGAGATCAAGGAATCCCATCGGATGAAAAAATTGTGATACGTCTTGTGCAAGCTAAGAAGCTTGAACTCGAGGCTGCGTCTGTTTCTAAAATCAGACTAATTGAGAAGGTGCCAAAGCGCAAAGCAAGAAAAAAAGTAGTCTATGGCGTTGGACTTCCCGCACCGTTTAAGATGAAGTTGTCGGTATCAAAATTTGCTGAAATAGCCAAAGCGATTGGTTCATAGCAGGCTTGTAAAACAGTC
>JAYVVJ010000146.1:0-2542 GCA_043787015.1 Candidatus Saccharimonadota bacterium
GATATCGACTTTGCTAGTGCTAATGCAAATACCCCAGCCGGCGTTATTGGTGTTAAAGTTTGGATTTACAAAGGGGAGACACTGTAATGTTAATGCCTAGTCGAACCAAGTTCCGTAAGATACGCAAAGGCAAGATCACTGGTGTTGCAACTACTGGTAACTATATTGCTTTCGGTGATTACGCACTTCAGGCACAAGGTAATGAACGTATTACTTCCCGTCAAATTGAAGCTGCACGTCAAGCAATGACTCACCACATCAAGCGTGGTGGTAAAATCTGGATTCGTATATTTCCACACATCGCTGTTACTCGTAAGCCTCAAGACGTTAAAATGGGAAGCGGCAAGGGAAGTCCTGAATTCTTCGTTGCCAAAGTTCGTCCTGGAACTATCATGTTCGAGATGCAAGGTGTAACTGAAGAGGTTGCCCGAGAAGCTATGCGACTTGCTGCTCACAAACTACCAGTTAAGACTAGGTTCTTATCTCGGGAGGATTCATAATGAAAGTTTCTGAAATCCGTAAACTAACTACAACTGAGTTAACTACTCAAAGTACTAAGCTTCGTGAAGAGATCACAGAACTCAAGCGTCGTTTACAAATGGGTGAAATTCAGAATAATCGCGTAGTTCGTAACAAACGCAAAGATCTCGCTCGTCTACTAACAGTGCTCGGTGAAGCACTAATCAAGGAGGCCAAATAATGGCTAAATCAATTATCGGTGTCGTTACTTCAGACAAGTCTAATAAGACTATCGTAGTCACTGTTCAAACACGCAAAACTCACCCTCTATACCGCAAACAGTACACTGTTAACACTAAGTTCATGGCTCATGACGAAAAGAATGAAGCTAAGAATGGCGATCGCGTTGAAATCTCTGAATCACGTCCTATCAGTGCCCGTAAGCGTTTCGTTCTAAGCCGAATTGTTACTAAAGCAGCGATTGCTGAAGATGCTCTAGCTGTTATCAAGACCGGAGATACTTCTCACGTTGCCAGCAAATCTAAGGCAGTAGCTACTGAGGAGTCAAAGTAATGATTCAGCAAGAAACTAGATTAATTGTCTGCGACAACAGTGGTGCTAAAGAAATTCTATGTATTCGCGTACTGGGCGGCACTCGTCACCGTTACGCTGGTGTTGGCGATGTTATCGTCGCAACTGTCAAACAAGCTAGCACAACTGGTACTGTCAAGAAAAAGTCTGTTGTCAAAGCAGTTGTTGTCCGGACTCGTAATACCATCCGCCGCAAAGACGGTTCGACTATCAAATTTGACGATAATGCAGCAGTTATTATTGGTGATGACAAGCTACCTCGTGGTACTCGCATCTTTGGCCCAGTTCCACGCGAATTACGCGAACTAGGCTATGCCAAGATTATTTCACTCGCTCCGGAGGTTCTATAATGTTTAACCCTACTATTAAGAAAGTCTTCAAGATACGTCTCAAAAAAGGTGATCTAGTTGTTATTCGCGCCGGTAAATACAAAGGTCAGACTGGTAAGATTACTGCCACTCACCCTAGCGAAAACAAAGTCACAGTCGCTGGCATTAACATTGTTAAGAAGCATCTTAAGCCTAATCAGACACACCCACAAGGCGCTATCGTCGAAATTACTAAGCCTATTTGGGTTAGCAAAGTTTCAATCGTTGAACCAACTTCCAAGAAGCCTAGCCGTATCGGTTATAAAATCGATGCCAAAGGTGTTAAGACTCGCGTCTACAAGTCAACTGATAAGGAGATAAAGTAATGGCTACTAAAACAGCAGTTATATCCGCTTCATCTACTGCTCGTTTGCGCGGCCAGTACGATACAGTCATTGCTAAAGCTCTTCAAACAGAACTCGGACTAAGCAATCCAAACCAAGTACCAAAGCTTGTTAAGGTTGTTGTTAACTCTGGTCTTGGCAAAGCTAAAGACGATAAGAAAGTTATCGAAGTTGCATCTAACACTATGCGTAAGATTACTGGTCAAGAGCCAGTTCCTACTTACGCTAAAGTTTCTATCGCAAGTTTCAAACTACGCGAAGGTAATAAAATTGGTCTTAAAGTTACACTTCGAGGCGAGAAAATGTACGAGTTTACTGACCGTATCATTTCAATCGTATTGCCACGTCTTCGCGATTTCCACGGCGTTTCTGCCAAAGCTTTTGATAAGCAAGGTAATCCGACAACTGCCCGTCAGTAAACCACCCAGTTATAGTCGTTCCCGGTAACGACGGCGGACGATGCAAGCTGCCAGTCAGCTACCGCCCCAGTTCTCGCCATTCGCTGCGGCCGCACCCGACGCCAGAACCGGTCAATCGGCTTCCGCCCCAATCCCGGTCGGTGAGAGCAGAATTTCGAATTCCTGAAACCCGCCGGTCGCTGAGCGATGGCTTTCGACTTGAGCTGGGCCGGAAGCAGAATGGCGGACCCTCGGGCAGCTATCGCTATCAAATTCCGCGCGACGCCGATCGCTTATTACGGGATTACCGGACGGATCAATTTCTAGCGAATGTTGCCACCATGACCCGCTCCATTTGTCGTCGGCGAGAAGGTCGCGGACA
>JAYVVJ010000147.1:0-13648 GCA_043787015.1 Candidatus Saccharimonadota bacterium
CGTGGATTGCATTCATTGTACACGTTCCGTCAGTAGTGACAATAGTTACTTGATCACTGTCTTCTTCGGCGCCAGTAATGCTAAGGATCGTTCCAGTTAAATTAAAATTATTCATTGTTATCTCCAATAATTGAGTATGGTTTGAGGAATAGGATTGTTTTCGTCGTACGTAAGGTCTAGGACTTGTAAGAGATCCATATAAGCCCTAGAGGGTGGGCCGGAAACTACGTACTCACTACCGCTTTCAGTAATGGCGGTGTTGCCTTCTACTTTGACTATAGGCGAAGTAACCGTGATTCTGGCGAAAGCTCCTGGTGCCAATGGACGTTCGTTAACGCCAGTCTGGATATACCCAGCAAGTGCTATGTACTTACCGTCATTGTCTTCCTGGAACATAACTGCCCATTCAACCAAGGTTCTGCTTCTTTTACTAATGCCGTCAAACTCGCTGTTATTGTCGTTAATTATATTCATATTTTCCTTGATGTTGAGGACTGGTTGTAACCTAATCTCCTGGTCCTCACAGGACCTTTGTCAGACTTCAGGGTGTTGTCAAAGAGTACCCATCGCTAGAAGTTCTTGGACTTTCATCAGGGCGATCCCTAATAAATTCTGGCCCCAATTATCAATATTAGCTAAAGCGTTTTCTCTATCATAGCCAATACCCCAGATACGGTCAAATGGAGATGCTTCTACTAATACCTTACCTCTAAGATTTTGGAGTATAGTAGAAAAGACATAATCTTCTTTAGCCCGAGCTATGTTGCCATTAATTACAATACTGAGTTTGTAATTGTCCCAGGCTGCTTGATCAAAATTCTTTACAACTCTTCCAAGTTCTTTTATAGCTCTAACATCTTTGGTGCCTAAAATCATTTCTCTAGCAACATTATCTTTGAATAGTAATGCTTTTTCAGCCATCATGTATTGTTCAGCGAAATGATAAATGCGATTATTGACAATAAATCTAGTTCTTGTCCACTGACTTAATATGCCTTTCCAGAAAAAATGATATTTATTCATGGTCCTCAAATAGTTGTGTTCAAGATGAGAGCATAACGTATACCAGATTGTACGGGTGTCATGTAGTGACGAGGACCTTGAAGGCCATTGATTGTACAAGGCAGTACAGCTACATCACTGTCTTCTAGGATAAAGGATTCTTCGTTAACGTGCGTACAAGCTTCTCTCCAGGTGCCAAAGGTGCTTATGATAGTGTACCCAATATTATTCTTTGGGTCACGATGGGGAAGCACCTGACCACCTATTAGGTATCGCTGTAAAAATACTGTATTGAAGTCTTGGTCAGGAACCAATGTTCTTAGCGACAAGGCTGCTTTCTTTAGTTCAGGAGGTAGTTGGCCATAGTTTTTGCCGCCATACTCTCCGTAGGTTTTGAAGTTGAATCCCCCTAACCATAATGGAGCTTTTCTAAAGACTATTTTTCTGTTTCTGCTTTTAGCAAGTGAGTATTGGCGAGAAAGTTTCTTTGAAGGTACATTGTGCCTCAGGTGAGTGGCTGGCTAAACGGGATTTGAACCCGTAAGACTCCAGATTAACAGTCTGGCGCTTTACCTAATAAGCTTTTAGCCAGTAAGTGGTGGAGAATACGGGGGTCGAACCCGTGACCTTTTGCGTGCAAGGCAAATGCTCTCCCAATTGAGCTAATTCCCCAGATGCGGGTATTTCTACCCTGTTATTTTGATAAGCAGATTAACACTGCTAGACCATATGTGCTCGATGCGATTTGTTTCTATTATCTTTCAATATTTTTCTAACAAGCACATACTTACTTTACATTAATCGCCGTTAGGCGATACTAGATTTAAATAAGCTTCTGGATGACCGCAGAGAATAGTAGCTTTTGTAAGCGTTCCGTTATAAATCTTTTTATCATCTATGAAATATGGACATTGATCGCAAAGTTCTCTCATGACTGGAACTTGTTCTCCCCAGTAACATTGATGGGAAATATAACTAGGGCTACATGGACTTTCATGGACGCACGAGCTTAAAGTTTCTTGCCCGATAAACAGAGTAACTGGAGTTACTTGCTTTTGGACTAAAGTGACTATGTCATTTAAGAGCATAGTATTACAGTCTTTAAGCTCGTCTTCGTTTATGGCATTAGCTTTGCAACCTGCTTCTCTTATGTACTCTTGAATAAGAAACAAAAGACCAGCTGCTGCTGTGAAAGAGCAGCCGTTCTTATCCCAAGCAATAGAGCAATGTCGTGTAGATTCTTTAGAAGCTTCTTTAGAAGCTACTTTTAACTCTGGTATTATCAGGCAGAAATACTGTCCCATCAGTCTATAATAGCCCAGACGTCTCCATAATGCACGACATGAATAACGCCTAAACCAGTATCAAGTTTAGCTATTTTAGCTGCAGGATTCAATATCACTAAGGTTCCTGGCTCATATTCAACGCCAGCAGTAACTTCATAAGCTGTTACTTTAGTGGGCATAATAATAGAGCCACTGCTCTTCATATTTACTTCAACTAATCTAACGACTAAATACCCTGTTGTTGGTTCTATATTCATTTCTTTCCTGGTATGATAATACACTTATCGCCATCACAGTAGGCTTCTCCTACTCCTTGATTGGCACTAAGTCTGTTGATGGGGATTAGATTTGCTTTCCTTGCTAAGTACTGCTCTTCAGTAATTGGCTCGAATGGCATTTGTACATAGCCTGGGTTTTCATCTGATAAGAATGAAATTGCCTTCAGTCTAGTCTCATAGAGCTTCAGGGCATTTTCAATATCTTGAGCTTCATGCTTATGGAACTTAACGGTTGCGGAGACAGAGTTATCTGCCCAGTAATACATTAGCTGAGCTGCTCTTTCCAGTTGCTCCCACATGCTAACGGAAGCTTCTGATCTACTAAAGTAAGGAGTCTCGATAGGAAACTCTACAACTGAAGAATCTGGATAGTACGCTGATGGCTCGATATGATATCCGGCTTTTTCAAGCTGAGGAATCAAAGGGTCAGTGTTGGCAAATACTATTCTGCGTATTGCCCATTGAGCAATTGGCCAGTGCATGCCCGGTGTGCTTCCGTTTAGTAAACTAACGGTCCCAGATGGCTTGATAGAAGTAGTTCTCTTCGACTTAGGGATACAGAGCCAGTCACTATATACAGCATCTAGACGTTGCACGTACTCATAGGCTTTGTCGCACCAGTCGTACATAGTTCTGTTGCCGAACTTATTTGCTGCTTGTTCAAAGCCGCTAATTGATAGACCAATACGTCGGTTCTTTAACATAATGGCGTTTGTCTCAGGCCAGTCTGTCTTCGCCAAAGTAACTGTTTTTGCATAAAGATAAGCTATCTTCAACGTTTGCTGCCAATCTTCGTAAGTTTCGTGAAGCCAAGGGTAAGTCTCTACGAGACAACAAAGCTCTTTGTCTTCAAGCTGTTGTTCAGAGCATGGATTAAAACCCATGACCTTTAGGTCATCGTAACGCATAGGGTCCTTGAAGCGACCTCTTGTTCTAGCGTTCTCTAGCCAGATAAATCCTGGCTCGCCATTGGCCACGCAAGACTTAGCATGAGCGCTATAATCCATACCTACTTTAGCTTCAATGCTGTTATTACTGCCCCAGCGGTGATGTCTAAGCGGATGACTATTAATCTGATTCTTTAGCTCTTGCTTGTATTTCTCTTGCTGAGCATATTCTGTTTCTTCGTAATTGCCCATCACATATACAGGCGCTGGCATTCTTGGTAAAGAGGCTAGTTCTGCTTCTAACTTATATAGCTCAGTAGGATCTTTTAGCTTAAGGAATTCCATATCATTGGCTTGGCCCATGGCTAATGCTGCTGATCTGCGGACATTACCAGATACTACGCATCTACCTATTAGGTTCTCTGTACTGACGATAGTGCTAGAACTGATTGGTTGGCCAATTTGAGCAGAGTAAAGCTCGATCAATGATTCGTGCAACTCAATTAAAGGGCCAGGGCCCGATGAAGTCCCGCCGAAACCCTTAATGACAGTGCCCGCTAAACGGATCTTATCATAAATAAATACAGGTAGAATTGTACCCTGTAGATAAGCGTCAATAAGGACCTCTACTGATTCAGCCCAGCCTTCACGGCTATCTGCAATAATACAGTAGTTGACTCCATTGATCTTTGTAAATTCATTTACTGAGTCCGATGCAGATGAATATTCATCTTCGTCTCCTGGCTTTTTGATAACAAGAGTATTGGCTCCTAATGTGTCAAAACCTACACCTATTCCTAGCATTAGAGAGTCCATCATCCATCTGAAGATGTATCCACCCTTGGTAGCAAGGTCTTTGGTTGACGCGAATGCGCAATTGAAAAGTCCGCTACCAGTCTTCTCGCGAACAAATCGCGTGCCCGCCATCCACAATCCCCGTCCAGGTGGCGTCCACTTTAACGTGAACAATCTTTCATAAGCGTCTTTAGCTGTTCTCTGGGCCTTTGCGTCGTCCCAGGGAAGGCCTGAGTTGTTGCAATGCTGTTTCTGCATATCAAACATGCCTTCGATCACTCTTCTGCAGGTCTGATACCACTCTTCAGACTCGCCTGTTTCCTCGATTCGTCTGCTATATGTTCTTTTATAAGTGATATAACCAACAGGTCCCCAAGGGACTTCTCTGTTGATATAGTTCTCAATGAATTTGTCGGATAAGCCGAAATGTCTAATCTTCATAATCTCCTAAATTACATATTCACTGTGTGAATAGTATTTGCGATAATATCTGAGCTACCAATTGCTCCGATATTTCTTTTTGATGTTTGGGTATAGTGCTCGTATTGTTCTTTGGTGCAGAGAGCAAATGAGTTGTCACAGGGGACTACTATTAATTGAAAAGGGCTCTTAGCGTTAGTTTTGATCTCGAATGAGACTGTAGCCAAGTTTACTATGTTTACAAAAATTTCGCCAGTATAACCAGAATCAATAACTCCAGCCCTTACTGTTAATGGCGTTTTAACTACTGAACCTCGCTCTTTAATAAGTCCGACGAAACCCCTGGGGATACGTACTTTAATCCCCGTTGGCATAAGTGTTTTAAAGAATTTGGCTTTAGAGTTAGAGCTTAATGATTTAAAATCATCAGCGTAAGGAGTTTGAGTAACTCCTGGAATAAATAAATCAGGACCTATATTATATAGGTCCAAGCCAGCCGATTCACTATCGTAAGCTGCATTAAGATTTCTTTTGTCAAAGATATTGCGGTCAATTAAATCCTGCAGAGCAGGTTCTGGGCATATTAGTACGCCATCTAAATTCATGGTTCTCACTTGATCATTTAGGTTATTGATGTTAGTTTAGTGCTGGCCGCTAGCTTTCAGGGAAGGCGGAGGAATAAGCCTCCAACAGCGGATAACTAAATGTTATTGGAGGTAATTATGGCATGGTTTAAGGATCGCATGGTCTCAGCTGGTGAGATCTCAACAAGCAAGCTCTCGGTGACTCCGGTCATTCCGGACTTCACAGCAGCAGTCGAAACAGGTAATGCTATTTCGGTTACTATTCAGATGAAAGACGCTGATGATGTTGCTGTCGCAAGAGCAGTTGATCTGTTCTGTGAAGTCTTTGACGCGGATGGTCTTCGGGGAGTCGTTGGCTCTTGGCGTCTGGCTGAGACTGGTGCTGGCGCTGAAGTTTCTGCTACAGCCAAGCCTGGGCTTATCTGTACAACTGACGCTACTGGCGCTGCTGTTGTTACGGTTACAGATGTTTCTGGTGCGTACAGTGGTGATGTGTACCTGAAGGTTACACCGCTGAATACTCTGGGCTCACCTGGGTTGCTGATAGTTGTCTTCGCATAGTAAAAGGCCCGGCTAAGCCGGGCCTTTTAAAGTGAGTAAATGTAAATTGTGTCTTCCTTGAACTCTGCTTCAAGGAAGGCTTTTACTATGTTCCAGTCGCCACCCGCTAGTCCACAACCGATACGAGGCAGGCCTGCTTTAGTGCCATGCCCTTTTGTACGAATCATTTTGTGGAAGAAAGCTAAGCAAGATGCTAAGGCTTCGTAATCTAGCTTACGACTATCGTTACCAAAGTCATATTGAGTATACAGGTTAACGACAGTCTTATTCTTGGTATGAGCGTAAGAGTAGTAACCTAGTTTAGTCTTTTCGCCATAAGCTGTTCTCTTATCGGCCTCATAGGCTTCAGGATATAGTTTTCTTACACCATGTGCTACTCCAGAGCCCATAGTGTGAAAACAATTAGATCCGTGGCCTATGATTGTACAGTCTGAAGTTAGTAAGTCACCTTTTACTTCAACTACGGGCACTGATAAATCTCATGAACTGCCACTTCCAAGGAAGTGCACTCATTGCGATATCGCCCATAATGGTCTTCAGGACGTCTTCTTCAGTTACTAGCTGGATAGTACGAGGATTCTTGGCGAGGCGATTGGAAGCAATTGTGCGTCCGATCCTACGGTTGAAGTTGTCGTTGGGAGAGCAGTAGGCAACGTTGTAACGAGCCACTCCTTCCTCCGTCTGATAAGCGATAGTCACACGACCATATCCGAGTACTGGACCAGCCTTCGTCCGATAGCCCACTTCGACACGAGGATGTGCGAAAGCTACGCTGTCTAGAGTCTGGTCAGTTGTGGTGTTTTCAGTTAATTCCATCATTTCTCTCTTGAGTAAGGGTTGGCGTATTGCCGTTTTGCTTTTACGTAATATTCTTTTACGATTTTATTGTTCGCGATTTCTACTGCTGCTAATTTGTTTCCGAAGACACAACCTAGGTCTAAGCCTACGGCATTAGCAGAGCATACTACTTTCTTTTCTAAGTATGGTTGATGACCGAAAAGGATCGTGCCACCCCAACCGTCGTACGTTTCTGTCCAGAAAACATCAGCATTAGTCTCGGAGCCTAATACTACTGGAAATCCCTTGGGATTCACGTATCTGGTAAACAGAATCCACTTAACAGTATCTCTGTACGAGGACTTTAACGTGAAGAGTTCTTTTAATGAAATATCTTCAAGCACACCTTTAGGAGCCATACCTCCATGAATAACCAAGAATCCTTCTGTTTCTACATAGAGTCTTGAGTCTTCAAGAAAAGTTCTGATTGTGGGCGTGCACTGAGCCCATAGCTCGGCATACCCTTCTGTGCCAAGGGTAGGATTTTGCTTTCCAGTCAATTGAGCTTGGATCTCATTGCGAGCCCAACGCAATTGCTTTTCTTCATGATTGCCGGCCACAAGTGTTACTTTGCATTGCTCTTTGAACGCTAATGCTATTTGAAGGACTCCGATTGAGTCTGGACCTTTGTGGATAAGGTCTCCAGCAAAAACAATATGGTCATTGGCTTCAAGGTCAAGCTGAGCCAATAGCTCTAGGAGTTCGTCTGAACATCCATGAACGTCTCCGATTACGAATGTTCTAGGCATATTACTCCTCGATGATTTTCTTTGCGATACCTAAGGCTTCGTATTTGGCCATTTCTATTTCGTCCATACCAAAAGTCTGAGCTACATCCTTCTCTACTGTGATGCTAAGCTGTTCATTAACCCAGTAGTCTACGGCAGCGCGACGAATTAAGTAGGCTCCAAGATTAGTAGAAGAAGTCTCTAGTGCGTCTCCCAGACGACATACATGGGAACAATACTCAAAGTAACTTTGCTTGGTCAGAAACAGAGTGTAAAATCTGATTTTGAATAGTTCGCTTTCGACCTTCCTGATCCTTGCGGTAGAAAAGTCAATTGCGATATTCTCAGCAATCGTTTCGCCTGTGACGTAAATAGTATTCTCGTCCTTGGTCGCTAAGGCCTTATGAAGAATCTCCATATCGCTTCGGCTCAAAGATGCATTTTCTATTTCTTTAGCGATATATTGAACTAGATCGGCTAAGGCGTCGTCTAGTCGCTCAAGAGCCTTGTTTGAAATGAAATCAAATAATGGATTTTTCATAAACCTCCGATGATTAGGGCGCCATGAGGCGCCCTAATGCTATGACATTGAATCGATCTTCGCCTGTAGCTCAGGACTGACTACATTGTATCTCATTGGCCGTATGTTCCACTGGCTGTTGAGTCTTTTTCTAACATCTGCAAAAGACTCGAACTTGTAGCTTGTCGGACCGCAATCCCATATTGTTTCTAGTTGATCAGTCTCGTTTCTTTTATCAGCCCAGGAACTTGGGCCTCCTGGTAGCACGGTTAAGCCAAAATCTTCTTTTAGTACTTTAAAGTTCCCTGGGAGACTGTTCTTGCCTGGATCGGTCTTTGGTGCCTTGCGGCGATCCTCGGCCCTACCGTTAGGGAACACTACGCGAGAAAGCTTAGTAGCCAGTCTCATCGTGTCTCTGTTCTGCTTTTGCAACAACCCGCCACCCATTCCATAAGCTACGTTTTGGGCGCTGAAATTATTGAACTCAACTAAGTCAATGATTTCAAGAGTAGTCTTTAGATCTAAACCGTCGCCTTGAATGACCGCTGCGCCATTGAGAACGGTATAGCCCTTTTTATTAATAGTTGTTCCGAATGCTTTAGCACAAGCTACAAGACCATCTAATACACATGTGGCTGGTACCCCTGAGTCGGGTCTGACTACAAAGAGTAAGTTGCGTACTTGGCTAAGCGGAGCAACAATAGGCAAAATATTGGTTAAGAAGCTTTTATAATCATAACTATCAGCAACTACTGATAAGATAGTACCTTCAGGAACGGTGTTGATCAGATGAATAACAGCTTCTAATTCTCCGTCCCAAGCAGTCATTACAGAATGCTCGGAGGCATAGACGCTTTCTCCCACTGGATTACCGTCATTGAATTGAGTAGCTAACCAGCCTGCAGCCATATTGTCAGTACCTTCAAATGAAAGTAAATGTGCGGCGCCGGCTGTCATTGCTGTTTCTAATGAACTAGCTCCACGGTAACCGAAGTCATGAAACCGACTATCTAGCAGGAACTGCATGTCATCGTCGACAGATGTACGAAAAGCTATTTCTAGTCTTTCTCGGATACGTCGAGATTTTGTTCCGGTCACAATAGGTGACCAAATATGCGTTAAACTCGGTTCTAGCCAAGTTACTAGACGAGCGTATTTTCCCTTGGCAGTCATCTGTAAGAAAGGAATATGAGGGTACATAGCAGTACCCTCTCGAAGAGCCTTGATCTCATAAGGCATGTACCCATTGTGCTCTTCAATAACGGCAAGCCATAAATCACGTGGATAATAGAAGTTAGACTTAGCAACACCATGAGCGCTGTACCAGAGGTCAGCTTCTTCAATGTCTTTCATAGTAATCTGACGAGAGATTACTGTTTCGTATAAGTAGCGTAAACCGTAGAGAACGATGCGCTCATCGCTATCAAGACCTCCTCTACATTCCATGTAAGCTGTAGCTTCCTGGAGCTCTGGGTACATGAGAGGATGAGTAGTCTTGTAGCTGTCAGTTCTAATTAGAAAAGGAGGTGTTAAATTCATGTTATCCTGTGTCTTCGTGGGTATTGCTTATTAAAGAGGCGTCTGAGTTCTTGACCTTCTTCAATAAGATTGTCAAATTTCTCTTTAGAGATGATGCTTTCATCAAGAGCTTTTGGAAGTTTAGCTTCGATCTCAGCCTTGAGGTTTGCGCGCATCCAGTCAGGTATTACTGCGCATATCAGAACATGCTCTTGTCCGCAGCCCATTTCATCGCAGTTGTGAGCAATGTTCTTAGGAAGATCTTGCGTGGGACTGAAAGTAATAGTCAGTCTACTAAAGTCAGAAGAAACATATGCACTTGTATTAGAGAGTAAATAAGGCTCAGCTTTCATCTAGTACCAAGTCCTATGCGTTTCCGCAATGTGCTCATTTCCGTCATACTTAGAGATTTCCCATGGGGCAATTGCATCACATGGTGATATCATCGCATCCACTGGGTCCTTTTTGAATTCTCGTTCGGATTCTAGTTGCTTGATTTTCTCATAGGCTTCGTCATAACCCTTTAGCAGCAAGCGTAGATCTTCGTTCATCATTGCTGAGCTACGTCTTGTTTTGTATAATGCGTCAGCCCGTAGACGGTCAACCGCAGCATCCAGTTCATCCATGATTTGCCTCCAGTGCCGCGACGATGGCGACGGGGTCGATGAGTTTGACGGTTGTTTCAGCGGCGCTTAGTCCGCTGTCCCATGTGCCTGCTTCGTAGAATTCGGGGTCACCTTTGGCGCGCTTGGCTACGATGCGAGAGAGCGTAACGGCCTTCATCCCAGCAGCCCCCTCCATCCTGCCCTGGCGCAAGGCGGCGTCTCGCTTGGAGCGGGCTTCGTTCAGCGCGATTCTCAGCCGAACGGGGCACTCTCCCTTCTGGGCCAGGCCACAGTCGACGCAGCCTGTGCAGCCTGTCCCCGGCGGCCAAAAGTGCGGGAATGAATCAACGGGCATCGGGCACCTCAAGGGCGGTGCGCAGGGCGTCGATGGCATTGCAGGCGCCGCACATGTCGTCACCGTTGGGGTGCTGTTTGTCGTGCGCTTCCTCCAGGTCGGGCAGCACAGCGGCAAGGAGCCGCCGCAGGTCGTCACACCCCACCTCCAACTCCCGGATGCGGGCGGCTTGGCGGGCGAGGCGTTCGGTGGCATCACGCGCTGTCGTCTCGAATCGCGCGTTCATCTCCCAGGCCGCACCGCCGTAGGCTGCCTGCTTCTGGAAGTGCTCGGCTATGGCGTCCAGGTGGGCGGTCAGGTCAGCGGTCATACGTCTCCTGTGGGCGCGTGGCCCGGTGGTTTAGTGCATCACTCAGAATAGCCTTGGTCTCGCGTGAAGCTTGCCCTGGCTCTAATACATCAGGGCCTTCGACTAGCATGCCCAGCGCCGACTCGCAAGCAAGTCGTAGTCGTAGCACTTCAGCCTTTAGCTCTAAATTCTCTTGAGCCAAAGTAGGAGCTGACGCCAATAGGTCGGCGTTAGCGCCAGCCTGTTCTGAATGAACGCCATAGCGTTTTATGGAGGCTAAAATCCCAGCGCTAACTGGTTGACTTGGCAAAATGGGTATAGTGATAAGCCAGAAATCAAGTCCGCTTTGACAGTCGGCTTCAACGGACCAAGGTCCAGGTGTATGGTTCATAGTGCTCTTGGGACGAAGGTTACTTGATGAAAAACTATGTTGGCACGGACTAAATTACCCCATGTATCGAACATGGGCTTAGTCCATGTGGTCGTGCGGTAAAGCCAACCGTTAGGAACCTCATATCTTTCAATTACAGGGTAATCGACGTTTCCTGCAACTAGCTCCCAGATTAATGGGGAATTATTCATTTAATCTCCTGGATGTTAAGTACTCTTCGCGAAGGGCCCGGCCAGTGTCTGTGTTTATCCAGCCGAAACTATGTTCTGTAAGATATTCTTTGACTTCTGATACTATGCAATGGTCAAGGAAAGCATAATCGCTTTCGAATAAGGCTTTACGAACATCTGTAGCGCTTAATGAGGAAGTTACTGGCCGAAGTTTAAGACTCCAGTCCGGAAAGAGCTTAAGGTAGAAGCTGCTGGCATCTTTGTTGGCGCCGATTAAGTGAGTTTCGCACTTATCTAATCCGTCGACAATGTCGTGGATTTGACAAACCCATTTATTATCATCTTCAGGGAAATCCTTAATCGGGAAGAAGCTGAAGTAATCGATCTTAATGTCGAATGCAGAGCAAGACATTAAGATCATTTTTTGTCTTTCTTGTGACGTAAATGGATCTTTGCATGTCAAAGCTCTTTCTGAACTACCTAGGAGAATGATAACGCTATCGTAATCGGTGGCGGCTCGGAATAGCTCAAGATGCTTTAAGTGACAAGGAGCGAATCTTCCGATTACAATAGCGCGTTTCATTTCTTCTCCGTCGTAGGCTTTAACCAGATGTTCTCAAAGAGAGCGTGTGTCCAGTGACCTGGAATGTTGCGTAAGAATTGCATTGTAGCTACTGTGCTATGAGCAAAGCATTTATGTAATTCTTCTCTTTGCCTATCGATGCTAATGGCTTGAAGTCTTGGAATCCAAATTTTATGATCAAGAAAAACTTGGAAGATCTGAGAATCTAAGAGTAAATCTTTAGTTATGCTGAACCGTATAGCTCGAAGAATGCGCAAGGCATCTTCGTTAAACCTATCTTTAGTGATGCCGACGCATCGAAGCTTTCTCTCATTAAGGTCAGCTTCTCCGCCATGAGGATCTAGAAGATTATTGTTTTCATCGAATGCCATAGCATTTATGGTGAAGTCCCTGCGGGCCAAATCATCAAAGATAGTTCCTGGCTCTATTGTGTCAGGATGACGACCGTCAGAAGATGGACCATCCTTTCGACACATCACAAAGTCTACTGCGCCAAGTTCACGATGAAGAGCCCTGATGGTCAAAAACTCTGGAGTCACCAAGAATATCTTACTGCAGGTGCTTTTAACAAAGTCATGCATTTCATTAAATGAACTTGCTTCAACAGCAAAGTCAATGTCATTACTCTTTAACCCCAGAAGCTCGTCTCGAACGTGTCCGCCTACTTTAAATAGTCGAATAGTCATTTTCTCTCCATAAGGGATCTAGAGGCTTTATATGCGGATTCTCTGGTAAGTCACGGATCATAAGGATTCCGTGAAAACTTCCATTAGGGTCGTACGTGGCTGTTATGACGCGCCACCCATCGTGTCCCCATTCATCAAGAGTCCATATGTCTGCTGAATCAAGTGAGTTGTATTCGTATTTCATGTTTCCTCTTTGATGTCAATCAGTATTGGCCGAGCTAAAAGCACTTGGTTTCTTATACATAAATTTCGTTTAACTTCTCGACTAGTAGTTGGACAGACTATATGCCATCCTTCTTTCTCCCATAAGTTAAATATTTCTTGATTTACAAAATCAAGTCTTTTGTATTCATATTCCATGTTTTCTCCAAAGATGGTGGCTCTTATAGGACTCAAACCTATGATCCCCTCTATGTAAAAGAGGTGCTTTAGTCGCTAAGCTAAGGAACCGTAATAGTTGTATGAATATGATGTACTCTCGATTGCTCGATATTCCGAATTAGACTTCGAATTGCATTACGTAAAGTTAAGCGGACTAGATATTCATCCCAAGCTATGTGAACAGAAAAAGATGTGGTGCTCCGACAGCAGGATAAAGTTATTCTAAGAAAATCGCCTTCTTCTTTAGTCTTGATAGAGATTGAAGATTCATACTTATTGAGTGTCATTACAGTTAGTGCAATTATGTCTTGAACATACATTCTGGCTCGTGGGTTCTGATGCGAGTAACCATTCCTTCAATTGTCTTACGCAATTCAAAGTCGATGTCATTGATTTCTAGCCAGTCTGGAGCAATCTGAATACTCCAACCCTGACGCCATTGAAATTGATCGCAATACTTTAGTTTTAATTGAAACTTGTTGTCTTTAATACTGCCTGTGACAACAATGTCGTATTCATACTCGCTGAGTATTGTATTGGCTTTTAAGATCAGTTTTCGATTGTCATTTTTCTCCAAGGGTACAGGCGTGTTGTTACACCAAAAGTCAATTGTAAGTATGGGCTAGTTGACTAGGACTTTTTTGTTGTTTCCCACCTTTCACAATCTCAACCTACTCTTTAAGGGATGGACACTGTTAATCCTACCCACCTGTAAATGGAGCGCACTACGGGGCTCGAACCCGTGACCGTCAGTTTGGAAAACTGAAGCTCT